>CALMZT010000943.1 GCA_937870805.1 uncultured Chloroflexota bacterium | reverse complement strand
CAACACACGGAAGATTGTGTACGGCGGCTTGTCCTGGCTTTCGTGATAAGTACGCATCAGCAGTTCAGTCGTGAGTCCAAGCAGCACGCTCTGGATACCGACAGCGCCGAGAATACCTGCCAGCGTGGGCATCGGCGTAAGAATGAGTGAGACGTTGTAGAAGATGCGGAAAAACAGCGCGATGCCAATGGTGATGAGCGAGAGGAAAATGAGCAAAAAGCCGAAGCCCCCAAAAACGTACATCGGGCGCGTGCTGTAGGAATTCAGGAATTTAACGGTGATGAGATCGAGAATCACTTTGAAAGTACGCCACAGCCCATACTTACTTTTGCCTGCCGTGCGCGGATGATGATTGACAACCATTTCCGTGATACGTGCGCCCTGTGCATCTGCTAACACCGGAATGAAACGGTGCATTTCACCGTAGAGTCGCACGCCGCGAATCACCTCAACCCGATACGCTTTGAGCGTGCAGCCATAGTCATGCAAATGGACACCTGTCACGCGGCTGATTAAGCCGTTGGCAAGCTGCGAGGGCAAACGGCGGCGTAAATTATCCTGCCGCTTCTTGCGCCAGCCGCTCACGAGATCATAACCTTCTTCCAGCTTTTCCAACAGGCGCGGGATGTCTGTAGGGTCATTTTGCAGATCGCCATCCATCAGCACAATGATTTCACCGCTGGCATGGTCAATCCCCGCAGCAATCGCGGCAGTTTGCCCGAAGTTGCGCCGCAGCAAAACCACCGTCGTGTTTTCGGGATGCTGCTCAGCGATTTCACTCAACAACTGGCGGCTCTGGTCGCGGCTGCCATCGTCAGCATAAATAATTTCTGAGCGATAAGGCTGCTCATCCAGAACGGCGCGCAAACGACTGTCGAGCGCGCGAACATTGCCTTCCTCATTATAGATGGGGATGACAACCGAGAGGTAAAAACCTGACCTTTGCAAAGTGAAATCCCTCTGATATGTTTAATCGAACTAGTATAGTCAATAGTATGGCTTTGCTCAATAATCAGATCAACCTGAGAGTTTCATGCACATTTTAGTGACGGGGGGCGCTGGCTTTATCGGCAGTAATCTTGCTGCGCGCTTGCTTGCGCTTGGGCAGCAGGTCATCATCCTCGACAACTTTGATAGTTATTATGACCCAGCAATTAAATATGCCAATATTGCCACACTTCAGGGCAAAGCCATCATTGTGGAAGGCGACATCCGCGACGAGGCGTTGGTCGAGCGTGTGTTTACTGAATACGCCATCACGCATGTTGTTCACCTCGCCAGCATGAGCGGCGTGCGCTATTCCATCACGCACGGTAATCTATACGCCGATGTGAACACGCGCGGAAGTGTAGTGCTGCTCGATGCTGCCAGCAAACACGGCGTAAAAATGTTTTTGCTGGCGTCTACATCGTCGGTCTATGGCGATCCAGGGCGTGTACCCTTTAGCGAAGACGATGCCG
>CALMZT010000942.1 GCA_937870805.1 uncultured Chloroflexota bacterium | reverse complement strand
ATCATCGACAAGTTGAGCGTTGCAAGCGCTACCACATTGGGTGCTGGGGCAACTCTTATTCGTGATGTTGAAGAGAGTGGTGGCGTCTATGTCGGTGTGCCAGCACGTAGAACGAGAACCCAACAATGATTTTTATATCAACGGGTGGCCGTCGGAACCAAACAGCTGCAACAACGGCACTCGAGTACTACCGTCACGACTTGTATGATGTGGAATTATCGGGCGGTGCTTACTCACCTACCTGCGAAGCGGATCTCAAGGCTCTACCAAAAGACCTTCGATTGCAGGTCCATAATTACTTTCCGCCACCAGCAAGTCCTTTCGTGTTCAACTTAGCATCAAGTGACACGCATACGGCAGCCTTGAGTTTGGCGCAAGTTCGAACAGGTATGCAAACGGCGGTTCTCGTGGGCCGCCCAATCTATAGCTTTCATGCAGGCTTTCGCATCGATCCCAAAGTAAGCGAATTAGGGGAAAGACTAATTTGTCGTGAAATGACGGATCGTGCACAGGCGTTGGATATTTTTACGGAGAGAGTGTTTTTACTAGCAGAGGAAGCCAGACGCGCGGGAGTTACCTTGTTAGTTGAAAACAATGTGTTGAATGAGGTCAATCTGGCGACGTATGGTCAAGATCCTTTGCTCTTGACACAACCTGATGAAATCGCCTCTTTTATGGTTAAGGCGCCATCGAATGTAGGTTTGCTTCTTGACGTGGCCCATCTCAAAGTTAGCGCACGGGCATTGGGATTTGACTTGGTCAATGCTCATGAACGGCTAAAGCCCTGGATTCGTGGTTATCACCTGAGTGATAACGATGGATCAGCGGACACCAACGAGCCCGTCACTGAGAAGAGTTGGTTTTGGGACGATCTGGTTCGCGGTTTAGATTATTACAGTTTAGAGGTCTATCGAATCCCGATCTGTGATTTGGTGGCGCAGAAATCCATGGTAATGACAAAACTTTTCGCGGAGCAGCCGAAACCAAACCGAGAATTGAAGCATTGAACGATTTTTGGTTGTAACTACGCGCGCCCTATAGATCAAACTCGCCCACCAACGTCATCTGAATAGCGATTAATGGATCGTAACCTTTATTTGCCATGGGTTTCAGGATGGTTGGAGATTTGGCGGTAAGGTTTTCGCGAAGTCGCGCTAAATGCGCCTACATCAAATGCAGCCCGGAAGCCAGGGAAAGGGCAAGATGAGAACGATACCCAAGTATCAATGTAAGCGCGACACTCACGATATCACGCTTTTGCGGGGTCTAAAGCAAGGCGCTGAATGACACGCCCTGTATTCGACAATAGGCGACGAACTATCTTCGACATCGTACCTGCTCAACCGCCTCCAGCACCGCCGTAAAGGTACTGGTTAATAAACCACTTGTCGTACTGCAAAAGAGCGAGCGTACGATTCTCGCGCAGGAAGAAAAAGTTCAGCCTCCAATGCTTAATGGAAAAAGAGGCGAACTAGCCTCGTCTGATGTGCACAATCTGCTGAGGTGATTGCAAAAAACATGAGCATTCTGTCTTGCTTTTCTCTACAAACCCGCAAGACTCTGTGACGAACGACAGAACTGAGCTTGATTTAGGCATGTCTAGTGTCCAAAGTGAAGTAAACGGTCGCGGGCTGTTTTCAGACGAAGATAAATGTCCAGGCTTATTGCCAAATATCAAACTATCTTCAAACCATGGTTAAAAAGGTACTAAATCCTCATATCACCGCCCACATGGGTTCTCGCGAGTGAATTTCATTGGTAGGGAGGCAAATAGTTACATACGATGAATATTGAGAATCTGACTATTCCGGCTGGTGCCCCAATAGCACAGGCGCTTCAGCTTATAGACCGGGAGGCAAGTGGAGCTTGCTTTGTGGTAGATGGCCGTCGGCTTGTCGGTGTGTTGACCGATGGAGATGTTCGGCGTGCTCTTCTCGCTGGAGTTACGCTCGACAGTCCAGTAGATTCGGCGATGAAACGGGAGTACTTCAGTCTCCCGGTGAACACGACATTGGAGGAAATTCAAAAGCGCCTTGCCATTTTCAAATACATTCCGATCACCAACGAGGACGGGGAGATTGTCGACCTTGCGACGCCTTCTCGCTATCACCAAATACCTTTGGTCCAGCCTGTCTTGGATGGCAATGAACTGGAATATGTGACTGATTGCGTAGTCACAGGATGGAT
>CALMZT010000941.1 GCA_937870805.1 uncultured Chloroflexota bacterium | reverse complement strand
CCGCTGGCGATCAAAGATGTGCTTTCGACCAAAGGCGTGCAGACGACGTGCGGCTCAAAAATCCTTGAAGGTTACATCCCTGTGTTCAGCGCAACATCTGTCAAACGTTTGGAAGACGCGGGCATAGTGATACTTGGCAAAACCAACATGGACGAATTCGCAATGGGGTCATCAACCGAGAATTCGGCGTATTGTGTCGCGCGCAATCCCTGGAATCTGGAGCGCGTACCCGGAGGCAGCAGCGGGGGCAGCGCGGTAGCCGTCGCGGCAGGCATGGCAGCGGGCGCGCTTGGCACAGACACAGGCGGCAGTGTGCGTTTGCCCGCCGCGTACTGTGGCATCACCGGGCTTAAGCCGAGCTACGGGCGTGTCTCGCGTTATGGCTTGGTCGCTTTCGGGTCGTCACTCGATAATGTGGGGCAGTTGGGGCGCACCGTAGAAGATGTCGCGCGCATTCTGCAAGTCGTCGCCGGACATGACCCTTTGGACTCGACCAGTATGCCCACACCTGTTCCAGATTACCTGGGCGTGCTCAACGGCGGTATCCAGGGCATGAGGGTCGGCGTACCACATGAATACTTTGGCGCAGGAATGCAGCCCGAAGTAGAAGCCGCTGTGCGTGCTGCAATTGCCCACCTGGAAACATTAGGCGCGCAGGTTGTAGACATCAGCCTGCCGCACGCTGAGTACGGCTTGCCTGTGTATTACATCATCGCCCCTGCTGAAGCCAGCGCGAACCTCGCGCGTTTCGACGGTATTCGCTACGGTCCCCGCGTCGATAAAGGCGACATGTGGCAGACGTACAAAGCCACGCGCGCGCTGTTCGGTCCTGAAGTCAAACGCCGCATTATGATCGGCACGTATACGCTGTCGGCAGGCTACTACGATGCCTATTATGGCAAAGCCCAGGCTGTACGCACGCTCATCAAGCAGGATTTTGAGAAAGCCTTTGAGCAGGTCGATGTCATCGCCGCGCCCGTCGCGCCGACAACTGCCTTCAAAATCGGGCAGAACACCGATGACCCGCTGCAAATGTACCTCAGCGACGTGCTGACGATCTCGCTCAACCTTGCGGGCGTGCCGGGAATCAGCGTGCCCTGCGGCTTCGACAGTGAGAATATGCCAATTGGGTTGCAACTGATCGGTGCTGCATTTCAAGAAGATACTTTGCTGCGCGCCGCCCACGCCTATCAGACGACCACCGAATGGCACACGCGCCGCCCAGAGGTCAATATTTAAGCAACGAGTAGAAAGCAATGAGCAGCGAATAAAGGGGAGTGGTGAACATTCAGGAGATGTAGGGGCGCACACGTTGGTGCGCCCGACCAAATCCTTGAAAATCACTCCCTGAATAAAGCCTTATGCTGCAAAAAACATAAGGCATTCTCTTTAACTCTCCAAATCGGAGAGAAACTTGATAACGCACAAATTCCTGTCCTGCTCCCTTTCTCCCTAAACGCAGCGACGGGGAAAGGGCTGGGGATAGGGGTAAATTGACGAGGTAAATCAGATTTGAAACGCTACGTAGTTTCCGCCTTTCTCATTTTAGTCATGCTGATTTCCAGCGCTTGCACAGGCACGGCGACGCAGTATCCGCCGACCATCCCCGCGCGCCAGGTGACTGCCGCGCCGACGACTGACCCGAACTTGCCCTCACCCACCATCGACCCCAGCGCCATTGCTCAAACGCCGTCGGGCATCGAAGGCGGCGGTGGCAGCTATACCAGCAGCGACGGACGCTTATCGTTTGTCTATCCGCAGGGCTGGTTCGTGCAGGAAGCGGCAGGGCAGGTTGTCGTCGTCAATGATCGCGCTGCCTTCGACACCACGCCGCTGTCCGGTCAATATCAGGTCAATATCGTCATCTCTCCCATTGGCGAGCTTCAAGCGGGTAGCCAGGATCCTTCACAAGCCAACATCTCAGCACTGGAAGCGCTCAATCAACTGGCAGGGCAGTATGCCACAACAGGCACAGAGGTCAGTGATGCCGTTGAGGACACAATGGGCGGCAGAACGACGTACTTCGTGCGTATCCGCAACGCCATATCTGAAGCGCTGTTAGGCATGTTTGACACCAATGGCACACAGATCGCGGTGGCGGCTGTTGCGGCGCGCGGCGAATTGAACTTACTCGAACCCGTCGCCCGTACCATCGGTGCATCCATCCAATACACGCCTTAAGAGTCGACATTTATCAATCACAGGTGTTGCGCAGTACAGTTTAAATTTCCACCGCATTCGTAGGGGACGACCAGTGTGTCGTCCCGCTTTGGGATATTAATGAAGATCTACGCTGGCGTTTATCCATCATGTAAGCGAAGCGGCGTGCGCCCGTCAACTGAACACAAGGCAAAATCATGAATGCCTATCGCTGCGGCTTGAGTCTAATAGTGCTTTTCGTGCTGCTGCTGGCGACGGCGTGCGGCGCGAATGCCCCTACTTTGACACCCGTTCCACCGACTGCGACTGAAAATCCACTGCCGCTGACCTACACGTCGGTCAATGGCGCGTTGAGTGTCAATTATCCGCGCGGATGGGTGGTCGATGAGCAGGGTGCTTACATTGGCATTGCCAACAATGATCCGGCGATGCGCGCGATGGCGGCGCAAAGGTCGTTAGAAGCTGGACAGGTGGGCTTGCTGATGACCGCGTTCTCGGCGGACACAGCGGCTGCCATCGCCGCGCAGAACGGCTTGTCGGTGGATGCCCCAACAGCGGCGGATCTGGTAGGCATTGTTGCCTCACGTCTCACCACAGTCACGCCCAGCGCCGTGACTGAAATCAACGTGAACGGTAAAAATGCCGCTTACGTCACGTTGCTTTTGCCCAGCGGCGACAGCATCGCCATTGTCGTAGAAGTGGGGAATGGCTCACTTGTACTGCTGCAAGCCGCCACCGCGCCTAACGAACTCGCGCAGTTTCAGGAGACCTTCCTCGCCATCGCGGGCACAGTCAACTTCACCCCTCCCTCTTCGGCAGTGGCTGAAGAGACCGGTGCAGCGCCAATACCACCATGAGCAAGAAACGAGGCGCAAACACATGCCTGAAGTAACGACTTTCGCGCTGTATCTCGACGCAGCACTGACGCTCGCTATCACTGTTGCGTAGAGCACAGCGTGTATTTTCCGGCAGCAGATTAATCATGCTTGGTGCGTAGG
>CALMZT010000940.1 GCA_937870805.1 uncultured Chloroflexota bacterium | reverse complement strand
CCCACATCCTCGCAAAGACGCGAGTAGCCGCTGGTATCTCGAGAACATTTCCAAACGTCGTGCCTTCCGAACGGGAGATGGGTTCCAATGTACGTGAGCAGCCTCTCACTTTCCCAGTCGCGCAAGCCTTTCCTCGCGCAGCGAATTACAAGACGATCAGCGCTGGTATTGCTATCGTCCATCGGATGCACCCACTTCAAGCAGCGGTGCGTGCCGCCAAACGTGCCGAGCATACTGCCAAAGAGAAATACCGCACGGCTGAAGGAGCATTTGCGTTCGAGGTACTGCGCCGCTCTGGTGAACCGCAGTCAGGCGGCAGCACATGGGTACGTGCCGGGACTTCGGTTATGGACACAGTGATCGCCTTAAGTGATGCCATGTCCGCAAAAGACATCGCGCATGGTCTGGCTTCAGATTTACCTGAAATTCTCTACAGCGTTGTAAACACAGATGACCCACAAAAAGCACGCCAGCTTGAGCAAGTAACAATACGCCATATGGTTGTCGAGATTCCACCAGAGCTGCGGCAAATCACCTTCAAACGTTTATTTGAACGGCGCTGCTCTGATAAATATAAAAAGCTAGACGAAGGCAACCCTGCCAGGACGCTGCGCGAGCATATAGAAAAGATCGGAGAGTCGAGAGCCAAGGGTCACGGTTGGTTCGATATACAGGCACTCCTGTACTTGGCGCGGTTTCTTTCACAGGAAGGAGGTGCGTGATGTGGCTGTTCATTCAGGCACTCGATGTATGGATGTTCCGCGACGGCAAACCGTTTGACAGCGGCGCAGGACATAATGCGAACAGCCTGTTTCCACCTACCAGCTTTACGGTACAGGGGATGATGCGTTCACTGGCGATTGATAGATCAGGTGTTGACTGGGATGCCTATGCTGCCAATGCCGATCCACGTTTGACTGCCCAGATCGGCAGCCCAAATGCGACAAATCCACAGGATCAATTGGGAGATTTCTGGATGCGAGGCCCGTACCTGGCGAGGCGTGACGAGGAACACGGTGGACTCACGCGCTATTTCCCTTTGCCAGCCGATGTGGTGCAGCGTGGGCGACAACTTCATGTGCTGCGTGATGGTTCTGATCTCGAACTTGACGATGAGATACCTGAGCCTCAGTTGTGGTTGGCAGAGAACAAATTCGCCACATTTTACAGAGGTGGACAGCAATTCTCAGCAAACGAGTGCTTACGCGAAGATGAGCTGTTCGTTCGGGAGCAGCGATTTGGGAACGCTATTGATGTTGCGACACGAACGGTTCGCGCCGATGAAGGAATGCTTTACAGTGCCAGCTTCGTTCGTCCATGTACTGACGTTGGGTTACTCATCGAAATTCCCGACAGTGAGCCATGGACACGCATTTTTCCTGCACCTAAAACAGCGCAGATATTCAAATTCGGCGGTGAAGGACGTTCCGCACATATCGAATGTGTTGAACCTCCTAAAGATAGGATAACCAATAACGTACCTGGCGAGTCTAGGCTGGTGTTGATTACCCCCGCATACTTTATTCGAGGTGTTCCTGAAATCAATGGCATTACAGCACATGCTGTGCCGCGTTCATTGGCTTTTGGGGGTTGGAACCTAGTAAAGCGCCGCCCACGCCCTATTCGGCGTTATGCACCGCCCGGCAGTGTCTTTATGTTGAATGCTGGCGCTGACCTCCCTGAACTACTCACCGAGCAGCCCATCGGTGAACTCCCACTGACAACATTGGGTTTTGGCGAATACTTACGCCTTACCACCAACACATAAAGGACGAAGACATATGGCAGTTGGAACATTATTCATCTACACAGAATCAATCACGATAAAATGAGCTTACACTACTACGTGTACAAGATGTACACTCAAGCTGATCTCGAACTAAATCTCGGGCTCGTATTAAATCTGCAGTACTTTGATATTTAACAGTCTTG
>CALMZT010000939.1 GCA_937870805.1 uncultured Chloroflexota bacterium | reverse complement strand
GCAACTACTTGCTGTCTGCGTCGCTGAATTTCGTCTTTTCGCGAGTCGCTTCCGCCACCTTCTTCCGGGCCGGCTTGGCTTCCTTGGCTTCCGGCACGGGTTTCGGTTCGGAAACCGTCTTCTCGTTCAGCGACTGCAGCGCCACGATGACGTCGTTGGTGATGTCGTTTTCCGGGGCGACGCTCAGCAGCAAGCCGTCGTTCTTCGGAATGACGATGCTGTAACCTTTCTTCGCGGCGATCTCCTGGGCGATCGTGATGCCCGTGGTCCAGAGGTTCGTGAACACGCCGGCGATGAACATGCCCACGATCCTGGAGCTAACCCTGTTGACCAATGCCGGACGCACGTCACCGTCGCGTTCAAACAGCGTGCCCACCCACACAGGCACGAGCACTAGTTGATACAGCATGTGCTTGACTGATGTGGAGACTGTGATTTCCACTTGATTGTGAGCTGGCAAATCGTAACGCTCTTTCATCAAGATGGAAATCGGGGTATGCGATTGCAGAGACGCACGGTCAAAGTCCACACTGTAGATCTCCGCTGGATATTTCGCCAGCAGGCGCGGGTCATAACCGACCATCGCCTCCCAATCGAATGCGCCGAGCTTCTCTGTTAAAATCGGCGGCGGCGAACTCACAGCACATACCGGAACATTGTACACGGCGTCGCTGAAAGATTCCTGCTGGTAAGTATTGATGTCACGGTGATGTGTGCGTCGATCAATCGTCGTTCGCATCACTTCCACGCTGCCATCAAATACCCAGTACGGTAGATACAAGCCATCCAACTGCGCGTTCGAGATTTTGTTGTCGTCGAAAATGCCTTTGAAGCGCTCGGCGGTACCTTTCAGCTTGGCATTGATCGCGCTGCCCGCTTCATCGCGCGTGATGAGAAATGGAATGAGTCCGTCAGGCTGCTGAAACGAGTTCAAGGCATCCTGCACAATAACATTCGTAGTGCCGCAAAATGGGCAGGTTTGTGCCAGCTTGCGCGCCGGAATCGTTCTTTCTGCGCCGCATTGGTTACAGTGCAGCAGCCGATCTCCAATTACCCACTGCTTCGGCTTGGCTTTGCGTTCGAGTAATCCCGCCGTCAGCGAGTCGATGCGCTCAGCCTTTTTCGTCTCGACCTTATGCCCACAAAATCGGCATTCGTGGCTGCCAGTGCGCTCATTCAGGGTCATATGTCCGCTGCAAATCGGACACAGCAGCGCCTGTGTTTTGAATTCCACAGGACCTTTGATGAGGCGCGTTTGGGGGTTGTCGTCATGGTGAGTCTTGTCGGCTTCTTCCTGCGTCAGCCGCCCGTTGAGCACCATCAAATCCCGCAGCGCTTCGACGTGGTTCGGTTCATAAGCCAGCACTGTCGTCAGATGATCGCGCTTCACCTTTTCGTCATCCACCAGACGCGAAACCCACAGATGCGCGTCGATGAAGTCGCGTTGATAATCAATCGCGCTGCGGAAGTAACGCAGCGCTTCATCCTTCTTGCCTTGTTTCAGCGCGGCGTGTCCACTGAGGAACATGCCCTCAACACGTGCTTCCAACTTGCCTCGATAGGTAATCGCTGTGGGTGGCAGTTTATTCGGTTTAGCGAATGCTTGTGCTGTGTGCGAGGCATTGTCATGGAGCGAGGGAATATAGCCGCAGTACTTGCATTTGACAGTGGTGGTAACTACATCAAGTGTCATTAATTTACTACAGTTAGGACACACCAGCGCAGGTTTTTTGCTCATGTGAACACCCCCTATTCAACATTTTTATTGTAGACGACTTCCCCGCTGATCAAGCATAATGTTTGTGATTCATGTTCACCTATACCAACCTGAAACAAAAATCCCTCGACGCTTGTCGAGGGACTATTCTTTGAAGCTAATTGCTAACCGCTAATTTACGAATTCATCGCATCGTAGCCGGGACCATTAGCGAAAAATTCGTAGTTCGGCGCAATGTCCTGCGTCAGATCAACGACATCACCTGCTGCGTGCGTCACCTCAACCTTTTCTTCCCAAGGAATACGCTTTTGATCTGCTGCCATCGTATAGGCAGATGGCACTTCTTCTTCGATAAAGATTGCTTCATATGGACATTCCGGGATGCACGCGCCACAGTCAATGCAGGTGTCGGGGTCAATGAAGTACCACGGCCACTCATTCTCAGGCTTGCCGGGAACAATGCACTCTACCGGGCAAACTTCTACGCAAGCGCCGTCGCGCAAACACAGGCTGGTGATAATGTGAGTCATGATGGATTCTCCTCATGCTGATGTTTCAATTCAGGATATGGGTACTATAGCGTCTTTTAACGCGCATATCTGGAACTTTTGTTGGATTCTAAAAATGTATTTAACTTGAGTTTTTGAAAATTTACACAGTCGGTTTTTAAACTTAACCCAAGTTAAATTTCATTTATCTTGCCTTTGTTCCATACTACTTGGTGGAACGCAAACACACTTACTACCTATAGGGATAACACAGGCTATCACCTCAGTGTAATTGTCCACCGCGTCACATACACAATCACACCGCCATCCTTCACATAAATCCCTGGCAAAATCGCCTCCTGCGCTCCCACAAACGTGATCGGATTGCCTAACGGATTGCCATTCACAAACACCACCACCCCACCGTTCGCCTGGTCACGCTCAAGCCGCACGCTCACAATCACCGAACCTACCGAACGTTGACTAAGAGGATTTACACTATCAGGATCATCGAATCCACCGATGCGATGACCGAGATTGATGATGTTTGTATCCACTACCTGTACATCCAACCCGGCAACCACCGCAGGATCAGCCACACTTTGCAACAGCGTCCCGAAAAACACCTGCCCATCGACCAGCAGCGGCGGATTGTATGACATCAGTGACAGTTCAACCTCCATGCGGTAGATCCGTGTTGCCGCGTTATTGCCGAAATAGGTTTCAAGGAAATCATCCGGTAATGTAATCAGAATCACCCCGTCACCCAGCGTACCACGCCCCAAGCGCCAGTATTGGCTGCCATCGTTATCGGTAATCAACCCGAACTGTTCAGCATCCCAGGGTAAAGCGTCGACTGGTAATGTATTCAACAGGTTCAGGATATTTTGCTCGCCCTGCAAACCTTGCGCTGGCAGAGTCGCCGTTGGTGTATTCGTGGGTGTCGGCGTAATCGACGGTGTGTAGGTCAGCGTGGGCGTATGGGTATTTGTCGGCGGCAATAGCGTTCGTGTTGGTGTAGGTGTTGAAGATACAGG
>CALMZT010000938.1 GCA_937870805.1 uncultured Chloroflexota bacterium | reverse complement strand
AGAGGGAGTAAAACGGGTTGTCCAGGCAGTGGAGACTTGCAACAAAGTCGCATAATGCACCTTTTCAAATGGCTTCTAAGACCTTCAAATAGAGTCGGTGTGCCCGTAGGGGCGACCTGGCAGGTCGCCCCTACTCAAAATCCTTATCCAAAACTCACATTATTTAAGCAAGAGTAGCATAAAAGACCCTCCATTTGCGGTTCTTTTGAAACTTTAATGCATTTTTTAATGTAAGTTATTTAACACATAAAATGTGTCTATATAAAGCGCTACCTATCGACCTGATCTTGTGGTTAAATGAATCGCAATCGTTTACGGTGACAGTCCTCGATGAACAGCAGCCCACGTATCAGAATTCTCAATGTCGAAACCCTCTGCGATGATTGGCTGCTGTAAGTCATTTGAGCAGAGTCCAGAATCGTGCCCAAATGCCGCCAGATGATTTCGCACTGTTCCTCAAACGACTCTGGTATTGTTTTCCCATCATCCAGATAGCCGTTGAGTCCACTAATAATCAAGAGACGCGAATTACTGCTGACTTCAATCGCGTGGCTGTAGCTTTGATACTGCGGATACATCTTCGCAGGGTTGTGCTTGATGAAGGGCATCAATAAGTCTCCGATGTTCAATGCTCACATCTCCCCTTCTCCTGATTGAGAAGAAGGAGAGACTTGTTGAAATTCGTCGATTAGCGCTGATCTACAGGCTTATACGGGCGTTCCGTCGCCCCGGTATATATCTGGCGTGGACGATTGATGCGCGTGTGCGGGTCATCCCACATTTCTTTCCACTGCGCAATCCAACCCGGCAAACGCCCCAGCGCGAACAGCACCGTAAACATATCTGTTGGGATGCCCATTGCCCGGTAAATGATACCGCTGTAAAAATCCACATTCGGGTACAGCTTGCGCTCGACAAAATAGCTGTCCTTCAGCGCGACTTCTTCCAGCCCCTTGGCGATTTCCAGCAGCGGGTCGTTGACTCCAAGTTCTGCCAGCACGTCGTCTGCCGCTTGTTTCAAAATCCTGGCGCGCGGGTCAAAATTCTTGTACACGCGATGCCCGAAGCCCATGAGCTTGAAGTCCGCTGTCTTGTCCTTCGCCATGTTGAGATACTTGTTGTAGTCGCCGCCATCCTTTTTAATCATCTCCAGCATTTCGATGACTTCCTGGTTTGCGCCGCCGTGCAGCGGTCCCCACAGCGCGCACACACCCGCGCTGATCGACGCAAACAGGCTGGCGCGGCTGCTGCCGACCATACGCACCGTCGAGGTGCTGCAATTCTGTTCGTGATCGGCGTGCAAAATCAGCAGCAGATTCAACGCGCGTTCCACCACTGTATTCACTTTGTAGGGTTCGGCGGGCACAGCGAACAGCATGTGCATAAAATCGGCGATGTAGCTCAAATCGTTGCGCGGGTAAATATAGGGCTGCCCGATGGATTTTTTATACGAAAACGCCGCAATCGTTTTTGCCTTCGCCAACAGACGAATGATGTTCAGGTTGATGGTCTCGTCATCCGTCGAATCGGAATAATAGCTTGAAAGCGACACAATCATCGCGGACAAAATCGCCATCGGGTGCGCCGTCGGCGGGTAGCCCTCAAAGAATTTTTTCATGTCCTCATGCAGCAGCGTGTGATACGTCAGATTATGCTGGAATTTCGCCAGTTCATCTTTATTGGGTAGTTCACCGTAAATCAGCAGGTAAGCGACTTCGACGAAGCTGGATTGTGTCGCAAGCTGCTCAATCGGATAGCCACGATAGCGCAAAATCCCCTGATCGCCATCAATATACGTAATCGCACTCTCACACGCGCCCGTATTGCCATAACCGGGGTCAAAGGTGATTGCCTTCGTTTTCGCCCGCAGCGTCGCCAGGTCGATGCCGATTTCCTGTTCAGTGCCGACGACCACCGGAAATTCATACTCTTTTCCATCAAGAATGAGCTTTGCAGTTGACATAATGTCCCTCTAGTGTGCAAAAATTTCACGCGCAAAAGTGTACCACTGAACGGGACACTTCGCACTAGTACAC
>CALMZT010000937.1 GCA_937870805.1 uncultured Chloroflexota bacterium | reverse complement strand
AAAAGTTATCACGCGCGCAGCCAGTGAACGTGTATCGCGCATGGCGTTTGACCTCGCCGTGCGTACCGGACGCTCCAAAGTGACGATTGTGCATAAGGCGAACGTCATGCCGCAGTCCGATGGCTTGTTTCGCCGTGTAGCGCTGGAGATTTCCGAATACTACCCCGAAATTTTCACTGATGAACTGCTGGTCGATACCGCTGCTTACTGGATGGTGAAAGATCCGCTGCGCTTCGATGTGGTGCTAACGCCTAATCTCTACGGCGACATTCTCTCGGACATGGCGGCGGCTTGGGGCGGCGGCTTGGGGCTTGCGCCGTCTTTGAATTTGGGTGACAGCGTGGCGATTGCTGAGCCTGTGCATGGTTCGGCGCGTGACATTACCGGGAAAAACATCGCCAATCCCACAGCGGCGATTCTCAGCGCGGCGATGCTGCTGCGCCATCACTGGCACATGCCCGATACTGCCTCGCGTGTTGAAGAAGCGGTGCGTTCTGCGCTCAAAGCGGGTTATCATACATCAGACATCAACGTGGAAGGCGCACTTTCTACCAGCGCTTTTGCCGATAAAATTATCGAATATCTATAGAACCTCTACAACACTTACTCCCTAAGGCTAAATTGAGTATGTCTAAGCATTTTTTGCTACCTACATTCGTTATCTTTCTCTGTTTATTGTTCGCTGCCTGTGCGCAAGCCGCCCCGACAGCCACACCATTACCAACAGCAATCCCCACTGCAACCGCAACGACAGCGCCAACAGAAACACCTACACCGGAAGCGTTAGCAACAGCTACCGCCGCAACCACAGCACAAGCGGTTTCAGAAGTAGAATTCTTCGTGCCGCAGGTGCTTTCGGTACGCCCGCACGATACTGACGCTTTCACGCAGGGTTTGCTGTGGTACGAAGGTTCACTTTACGAAAGCACCGGGCAGGTGGGCGAATCGAATGTGCGTGAGGTGAATCCAGAGACGGGTGAAGTGCTGCGCCAGATCGACGTGCCCGATGTCTTTGGTGAAGGCTTGGCGCTGGTCGATGGTCGCCTCATTGAGATCACATGGCGCGATGAGATCGCCTTCGTCTACGATTTAGAAACGTTCTCCAGCGTGGGTTCGTTTACGTACACAGGCGAAGGCTGGGGGCTGTGCTACGACGGTGAAAAGATCGTGATGAGCGACGGCAGCGCGAACCTGTTCTTCCGTGATCCTGAAACCTTTGAACTCATTGGACAAGTCCCTGTGACGCTGAATGGCGCGCCTGTCACGAACCTAAACGAACTGGAATGCGTGGACGATCAGGTGTATGCCAACGTGTGGCTGACCAACAGCATCATGCGTATCGACGCCGCGACAGGCAGCGTGACGGCAGTGATTGATGCGACGGGCTTGCTGACACCAGAAGAAGCCGCACAGGCGGGTTCAAATGGTGTGCTCAACGGTATCGCTTATGTGCCAGAGGACGATGTGTTCTTTATTACTGGCAAACTTTGGCCACGCATGTTTGAGGTACAGTTTGTGCCCGCAGAAGGAGATGCCGTCGGATGATTGTTCGCGGCGCTGCACCCTACGATTACCAGCAATTATGTATCGTCATCGCAGAAATTGACCAGTATCATCGGGAAGCGCTGCCGCATTTTTTCCGTCGCAATCCCGGTGAAGCACGTCCTTTGCAATGGCTGTGGGCTATACGACGATTGGGCGGCGCATGTGGAAGTCATCAAGTGACGAGCAATGAGCAACGAGCAATGAGTTATTAGCCATTTTCTGCACGTCATTTAAACCCATTAGAAGTTACACAGTTGAGTTCAAATTCCAATGTCACTTGTAGGAGGAACCGACGTGTTCGCCCGTCAACTCCGCTAATCTTAACCTGTATTTTCTCATTGCTCATTGCTTTTCACTTGTTGCTTTCCAATCGGGAGGCTTGTTTTGCAGACGCCAGCGCCAGCCGACGGGATAGCCCGCCATCTTCGCAAAATCCCCGACAACACGAATAATTGGAATCATCAGCAGGATGTAGAGATGTTCCATGCGGGACATTTTAGGCACAGCGCGCAGCACTACAGGTAGGCGTTTCAATGGCTGATAAAGGTACCACGCGGCACCAACGAGGTACAGCAGCAGGAACCATAAATTGAGGGAGAGTGATAAACCCAGGATTAACGGCGCTGCAATGAAATATGTCGCGTAACGAATCGCATGGCGTTTGCGCCATAAGTCGGCTTTGCCATCGCCGCGCGCATACAGAAAATACTGCTTCCAGAAGGCGCGCAGCGAACCACGCGGGCGAAAATGCGCAACCGCTTGCGGCGCGAAGGTGAACGGCGGCGTAATCATCTTCAGCCGTAAATCAAAGATCAAATCTTCGCAGTAATCCAGCCATTCGGGATAGCCGCCAACTTTTTCCCACGCGCTTTTGCGGAAGGCGACGCTGCGGCTGCTCGGCAAGAAAGTTTCGGGGTTGATCTCATCGACCAGCGGCAGCACCGTCGCGCCCATCGCCACTTCAAACGGCGTCTGCACGTCTGCCTGAAAGAAGCCACTCACAACTTGTACATTCGGATTGTCCAGCAATGGCTGCGTCAGATGTTGCAGCCAATCCTTTGCCAGCACCACGCCCGCATCGGTCACGGCGATGATGTCACCGTGCGCTGCTTGAATGGCAAGGTTGCGCCCGCGACTGATGTTGCAGCCCGCTTCAACTTCCATACGCAGGGGCAAAACCTGTTCGTACTCGCGCAGAATTTTCACGGTGTCGTCGCGGCTGCCACCATCAACAATGACGATTTCGTCAGGCGGGCGCGTTTGCGCGCACAGCGAGTCCATGAGGCGGCGCATGTTATCGCCTTCGTTGAGTACAGTCGTAATCAGGGTAATCATGAAGTAGAAAGCAATGAGCAATGAGCAATGCAGGAGGATTGTTGCATCAGTCACTCGGCAATACAAGATGTTTGTTATAGATCACAGAGGACACCTATGGAACTTGTATCACCCATTGATGACTGTATTGAACGCCTGAAGTAGAGGAGAATTCGATGCGCGCCAAGTGAAAGCCACTTCATGCATTGGGAATGTCAAAACAGGCAGATACTCCGCCGCCATGTGAGCCAAGCGCGTTTTGCTGATTGTCACAGATAGTGTACGAAGTAAGTAGCTGAGAAAACTGTACGTCGTTTATTTGATTTCCATCCAACGTAATCCGAGTTGTTCGGTTATTATTAACTGATGTTACTCAGGCTTAGCTCGAACAAGGGGTTTAAACCCCTTGTTCACAGGTTCACGGTGCGTAATGTCAGTTATTAAGAATGGTAGTAGCGTTATCACCCGGTTCCCAAATAACTGCCTCGTTGATGCTCACCAGCAACAGAAGTTAGTCCAGTGGCGAATTGAGGAGTTGGCAGTGGATTTTGCCAGAGCGCTTCAAGTGTGCCATAAGGCAAAGGCGTTGGAGTAGGAGCAGATGAACAGGCGGCGCAAAGAAAAACCAGAATGCAGAGGCTTTTTAACGCAGATTTCAAAAGGTGCTTTCTCTTAATTCAGCATAGGGCATAGCACGCTATGCCCCTACAAGATCGTCAGCGTTTCTTCGGGAAGATTTTGGCGACAGGCAGCTTAAAACCCGGCAGCACATCGTAGCCATCCAACACACCGTCAATCCCAACGGTTTCCACAAATTCACCATTCCGATAAACATCCACCATTTGAGGGTCAGAGTAGACATACCACAACAGTGGAATACGTGCGGCTTTGTATTTCTCCAGTTTGCGCTGGATACGGCGCTTGGGGTCAGCCAAATCGGAAGGTGAGACGACTTCTACCGCTAAATCAGGCGGAACAGGGTTAAATTTGTCGTTGGGGAGATTTGCCTGCCGCGCGTGCGAGATAAACGCCACATCGGGCGCAAAGGTATCTTCTTCGCTGACCTCGTAGCCACCTTGTTCGCCTGTGACATTTCCAAGATCGTTTTCAAGGACAAATCCCATGATGTAGTATAGGATAAGATTGCCGACGCCTGAAGCATAAGGGAACGATGGCATATGCTCGATGATCTCCCCGTCGATGCGCTCGAAGAATCTATCCGCATTTTCTGGCAGATTGAGAAATTCTATGAACTCCGCGCTGGAATAGCGGGTTTTTTGAACAGCCATCTTGCTAAAGCCCTGCTGTAAAACTACCCGTTTCCTGCACATCCACGCGCACGCCGTCAAGTTCGCGCGGGATGCGCTGTTCAGGCGGCAGCAGTTCATCGGGGAGCTTCTGATCGACCATGACGACCAACGCCAGATCGTCGGTGGTCGATTGCGCGGTGGTCGCGTAGCCCACGCTCACGCCCACAACGTTCGCAAGACTCAGCAAGTAATCCTGATAACGCTGCTGTACGGCGGATACGTAAGCCAGTTTCTCATTATCGTTCAGCATTGGTTTTGCCTCCTAGTTAAAGAAGCAGGCGACAGTTTCCCCTCTATTCTACACTAGATTGACCCCTAGGGTATCCAACACCAAGTCAATCGGCGTGAAAATTGTCGCGGCGGGCGACCCCGCGAACAGCAAGCCCACCGCCTTGTTATCGACGGTATCCACGATCAACGAACCCGAATCGCCGCCCTGACTCATCGGCTGGCAGATGACCTGCCCGACAAAGCGCGCCGTGCGTTTGCCTGCTGACGTGCTGTAGCCGACGCTGACCGTCGCGTTGAGCAGCGTAATCATGCCTTCGGTGTAATCTGTCGTGCGTCCGGTTTTCTTGACGCGCATTCCCAGCGAGGCGGGTTTCGTGCCTGCGATCTGCCCGATGGAGCGCACGATACCCGTGAACATTTCCGCATTCGTCGGGCGCGCCAACGCACAATCGACGTAGTTATCCGGCGCAGCGGCGGCAGCGGCAACCGTCGTCGCTGCGCTGGGGTCTGCGGTCATGGGTAAGGTGCTGGCGGCTGCGGCTTGCGCACCGTAGGATATAGTCACGCGCTGGCTTGAGCCATTGAGTTTCGCAATGCCATTGGTCAACGCCGCGAAAATGCCGACAAGATCGCAGCCTCGATTATTGTTTGATGGCGGCTGCGTCGGCGGCGTAGGGGGTGGCTGCGTCGGTGGGGTCGTCGGCGGGGGTTGTGTGGGTGGCGTCACAGGCGGCGGATTGCCAGCCTCTTCGATGTAACGCAGCGGCACAAAGCGCGTCAACTGTGCCACCATGTCCGCAGGATTTTTCCCGCCGTCAATCGTGCCCGGCTGCAAAATCGCGTCACCTGCTGCCGCTTCGTTGGAATTGGCGAACACATGATTGTTCGACAGCAGCAAGATCTCACCGTTGCTGCGATCACGCACCACTGCGCCAAGCGTGCCCGCCGTTACTTTGTAGTGTCCCATGCTGGCACCAACGGGGATAGTGGGACGGAAACGATCACGCGGCGTCTGGTAGGCGGTGATATTGCCAACCTCATACACATCAGTACGAAAACCGTCGAGCGTTTTGGGAATCAAGTCAGCTTCTG
>CALMZT010000936.1 GCA_937870805.1 uncultured Chloroflexota bacterium | reverse complement strand
ACCCTGACATTGACAGCTACCTACACTGAAACCCCATCGACAACGCCGACCCTAACGCCTAGCGTAACTGCAACTTCGACCTCAGATCGAATGCCAACACCCGGAACCCCGAACTATGAAGCGGTAGTTAAGCAGGCGCAGGCACAAGGAAATCAAATGCAGTTGTTAGATGAGGAGTGCGAGACCTCTTCTTATATTGATAGTGACCTTTCCATCGTTGCTGCATCTCCAAATGGCAATCCTGGCGACCTTTACGCGGCGATTGCTAAAGCTCACCTCTCTGGCAGCGCATCACCTTATCCGATTTACCTTTGTCCGGGAGAGTTCCCTCTTAGTCAGACGGCAGTGTTGTCCGAGGATATTATCTTTTACGGTTCAGGGATGGACGTAAGCACCATCTATCAGGATGAGGATGACCCTGATGCAATGGGCGGCATGTTCACGCTCAACAGCAATACGGTGGAGTTTAATGATGTGACCGTCAAAGATGGACAGGCGCTATCAGTATTGTATGGCGCTACTGTTGGCGGCGCGATCAAAATCTATTCCGGGACACTCAACATTAACGACAGCAAGTTTGAGAATAATCACGCCTATTATGGAGGTGCGATTGCCTGGGGCGACGACACGCACATCGCGCGTAGTATTTTTTATAACAACGCCGCCGAAGTATCGGGTGGAGCGCTGATCGTGGATGATGTGGTCACAATTTGCACTCAGTTTACCGCTAATGTAGCACTTTCTGACGTCGGCGGGGCAATTGCTATTGATGGTGGTGGAGTTATTTATAGCTCCGCATTTACAGGGAATATAGCCAGCAGTGACGGCGATCACATTTACAACCTTGACAGCGACACCTCCACATCGGCTGAATTTAATTGGTGGGGAGGTTCTGCGCCACTCGTCCCTGATGAAGTGAGCAGCGGTGTCGATGTTGACCCGGAGGCCGATCATGACCATACCATTGATAAAGAATGTTTGACTCTAGAAGACTTTGGCATCACAACAGAAGGTGATTGGACGAACGGAGAACTAGAGCAGATATTAATCGGCGCTGTCGAAACAGGTAAGGCTTTATATGCACATGGCGTAATCGCCGACTCGCTCGTTGAAGCCTTCCGCATTGTTATGGAAGGCTTAGACGGCACAGAGTATCGCCAAATTCGGTTTATTAAGGATACGCTAGCGGGTACGTACTGTACAACACTTCCAAATCCCACCTCGGATTTTTCCGCCTACATTACTTGCGATGACGACATAGCCATGACCCAATACACCACAGT
>CALMZT010000935.1 GCA_937870805.1 uncultured Chloroflexota bacterium | reverse complement strand
GGGATAGTTTTGAACGTTCGTGTTGAACCTCACCCCCCGATCCCCTCTCCCCAGCGGAAAACTGGCTGGTTGCGAACGTGTGTGGCAGTGTAGAGGGGGAGAAAACGCTGAACACTCGCCTTCAAAGCTCTCACGCCACTGATGTCTAAAGAGGTAACATGGCGATATTGATTAGTCCTGAGAAGCGTGTGATCGTGCAGGGGATTACCGGGCGCGAGGGTATCACGCGCACACGGCTGATGAAGAATTATCACACGCAGGTGGTCGGAGGCGTGACGCCGGGCAAAGGCGGCACAGAGGTCGAAGGCGTGCCAGTGTACGATACCGTGCGCGCGGCGTGGGATGCTGCGGGACAGATTGACGTGAGCGTGCTGTTTGTGCCTGCCGCGCTGGTGAAAGATGCAGCTTTAGAGGCGTTGGATGCGGGCGTGAAGCTGCTCGTCATCGTGCCAGATCGTGTGCCGATTTATGACGTGTTGGAAATCGACCAGGCTGCGAAACTGGCAGGCGCGCGCTTCATCGGTCCGAATACGCTGGGGCTGTTGAGTCCCGATCAAGGTGTGCTGGGGATGATGGGCGGCAGTGCAGCCAGTGCACGCGACTGGTTTTTCCCCGGTCCAGTCGGCGTGACAAGCCGCAGTGGTGGCATCACGACGAGCATCGCCTATTATCTGGCGAAGGCGGGCATAGGCGCATCAACGCTAGTGCATGTCGGCGGCGACGCGATTGTTGGCACACCACACGCGGAAGTCCTGAAGCTGTTTGAAGCTGACGCGCAGACTGAAGCGGTGGTGCTGTTCGGTGAAATCGGCACATCGCAGGAAGAAGCCGCCGCAGCGTTAATCGACAGTGGGGAATTCACCAAGCCGCTGATCGCCTACATTGGTGGCAGGGCGGCGAAAAGCGGCACACGTTTCAGCCACGCGGGCGCGATTATCGAAGGCGGGCGGGGTACCCATGAGAGCAAAGTTGCGCGGCTGCGTGAGGTCGGCGCGCATGTGGTGGATTCTTTCGCAGATATTCCGCGCGTGACGGCTGAGGTGTTGAAGGCGCGCGCAGTGCGTCCTGTCGCCAAGCCCGCGCCAGTTAGAAAAGTTGATGACGATTTACACTGGACGACGGCGATTACCAGGATCAGCCCTAACGAAATCCGTTTGCGTGGCTATCGTATTGATGAACTCATGGGAGAAATCACCTTTAGCCAGGCGATTTATCTAGCGCTGACAGGAAACCTGCCGACTGAACCTGTGGGGCGCTTGCTGGATGCGATTTTTGTATCGTCTATCGATCACGGCGCAAGCCCACCGTCGGCGCTGGCGGCGCGTACCTCTGCCAGTACAGGCGCGCCGTTCAACGCGGCGATTTCGGCGCTGCAAGCCAGCGGGCGCTGGGACGAAACTTACGAGAAGTGGTTTGGCGCATCGTAGCAATCATGATGAGGTATATGTAGGGACAAGCTATAACTTGTCTCTACAGAAAAATACAGTATGACGGATGATTTTGAGCCGGTTTCGCCAACGCCTTCGCCTGATCCTCTGCCTGTTTATGGCGAGGAAAATGACAGCATCGAATGGGAAGGTGGGGAAACATTTCTTGATCCGAACGGCGAATTTATTTTAGAAGAACCCTATCCCGCGCCGGTTACTGCGGTTAATACACCCGAATCGATCTGGGCGCGGCTGCGGCGGGCGCTTTTCGGCGCTGGTTCAGATGGTTATGCGGAACAGTTCCGTTATCTGGAGCAGGCCATTGAAAACGCGCCGCACAGCCCAGGCAATTATGTTTTACGGGGTGAATTGTACCTTAAGGTGCGCGAGTACGCTCTGGCGCGGCACGATTTTCAGCGGGGTTACGAACTCGCCGCAGGGCAGTTCGAGCGCAGTGATTGGGGTTTGATCGCCCAGGCCATGCAAGACCGGGCGTTGTCTGGTCTGCAAAAAGCAGAGAACAAGCTAAAAGCAACCGATCATCAGCCATAAGGCAGCAGAGACGACCAGCCGACTGCACAGGTGTATCACGGCAATGAGTTTCCTGGGGGGCTGGAAATGAGCGTCACCGTACGCTGGTATAACGACCAAAAGAAAATTATTTATTATGAATTTACCGGGAAATGGACGTGGGAGGAATTTGAACCCGCGTATACCGAAACGCTGCGCCTGATGGACAGCGTGGACTACAAAACTGACTTTATTCTTAATATACTCAATATCGAACATATCCCATCGGGGGCAATCCAACGACTTAAACGCGCCGCCGATGTGAACCACCCAAATATGGGATTAGCGGTTTATGTTGGCCTGCACCCAATGATGATCCCGTTAGGAAGAATTTTTCTTAAACTGTATGCCAAGTCCGCCGCTTATTATCCGTTCGACTTTGCCCGGACAATTAAGGAAGCAGAAGACATGTTAGCAGCGCGGCAGAGCAAAGCATAAGTAGTTTTTTGCGCCGATTTCGACTACACTATTGGGCATTATGGCCTAATGAGCGAGCAAGGAAACAAATGGTCACGAACCGCATTACAACCAATACCGTTACCATCTTTATCGACGATAAGGAATATCAGGTCGCAGCCGGTTCAAACCTGGTTGATGTCGCCAAATGGCTCGACAACGACATTCCGGTATTCTGTTACCATCCCAAAATGAAGCCGGTGGGCATGTGCCGCATGTGCCTGGTGGAGATGGGTAACGCTTTCGACCCCAAGACCAAACAAATCTTACGGGATGACGCGGGCAGCCCGCAAATCCGCTGGATGCCAAAGTTGCAAACTGCCTGTACCACCACTGTCAGCGATGGGTTGGCGATCCGCACCAATACCGAAATTGTCGAAGATGCGCGTAAAAATGTGGTCGAGTTCCTGTTGACCAGCCACCCGCTCGACTGCCCAATATGCGACAAAGGTGGCGAATGTCCCTTGCAAAACCTGACAATGGCGCATGGCCCTGGCACGAGCCGGATGGCGTTTGATGACAAGATGCGCCTCGACAAGCATGTGCCGCTGGGCGATCTGATCTTCCTGGATGAAGAACGCTGTATCCAGTGCGCCCGCTGCATCCGCTTTCAGGACGAAATTGTCGGTGATGACGTATTGGCTTTCCATGAGCGTGGGCGAACGCTGCAAATCATCACCAACAGCGATCCCGGTTTCGACACCTATTTCTCCGGCAACACCACTGACATTTGTCCGGTGGGCGCGCTGACCACTGCCGACTTCCGTTTTGGCGCGCGCCCCTGGGAATTGACGGAAATCCCCAGCATTGATCCCTGGGACGCGGCAGGAGCAAATATCAGCCTCAGCACACGCCTGGATCGTGATTTTGACGGACAGGTCATGATTAAGCGGGTCATGCCGCGCCAGAATGAATACGTGAATGAAATCTGGATTTCCGACAAAGCCCGTTTCGCCCATCATTTCACCCGCGATAAAGAAACCCGCCTGATGGTTCCACTGGTACGGAAGCAGCAGGGTGATGCGCTGGTTGAGACGGATTGGAATGAGGCTTTCCGCCAAACTGCCGATATATTGAAGGCAGCAGGCAGCGATGTCGCCGCGATTGCCGGTGGCAGCCTGAGCAACGAAGACCTGTGGACACTGCGGCGGCTGTTGGCCGACCAGGGCAGTGACCGCCTGGGAACCTGGCCGCCCACCCATGCCGGCGCTGATCTGGTGGCGCAGGTAGGTGTCGGCGTCGGCACAAACCTGAGCAAACTCGGCAAAGGTGACGCTATACTGGTGGTCGCGTCTGACCTGGAAGAAGAAGTACCAATCTGGCAACTGCGCATCAAGCAGGCGCATGATCGCGGCGCGTATCTAGTGGTGCTGAACGCGCGCCATACTCGTTTGGATGATTTCGCCAGCGAGAGCGTGCGTTACGATTACCCCGATGCAGCCAATGCCATTGGC
>CALMZT010000934.1 GCA_937870805.1 uncultured Chloroflexota bacterium | reverse complement strand
GTCTAAGGACTGTGGTACAACATTGCCCACCGCCGCCGCGACAGATTGAGCCTCACTCGCACTGTTGTCCGTTGAAGCAGGCGCTTCAGGGAGCAAAATGCCTGCGACTTCTGGCGTGCCTGCCAGCGCGATGATTCCCATCGGTGGCACCAGCGCGATGACTTCACTATCGACCACACGTTCTACGATGCCGCCGGTGCCTTCGATCAAGGTGCGCAGCGTTTCGCCATTGGCATTGTTGGCGGCATACAAACGGACGCGGATACGTCCGGCTTCGTCAACGAAGATATTATAGGTTGCGGCTTGTTCGCGGAAACTGGCGTCATCACCACTCAGGAAGGTGTTGAGGACACCCAACAGCGCACCATCCATCTTGGACTGTGCCGTTTCGTCAATCGCCAACGGCGTTGGTGAAGGGGTGACTTCTGCCAGTGCTTCTTGTGATGTCAGGTCAGTGACGACGACATCATCCAACAGCACCGCATCCAACGCCGTGAAGCCAATTTCACCTGCTAACGTCGGTTCGGCGTCGGTTACGTCAATTTCGGCGACAGCATTGATGGTCACGACAATATGATCGCGCTCCATCGTGACATTCAGGGGATACCACACGCCAGTTTCACGCGCTGCCTCGACACTGGCGAGTTCCATCTCACCGCGTACCAGCGTCGTAGAAGTCGTGCCAATCGTCAACGTATAGCCGTCGCGTAACGTGATTTGCAGCCCGCCGTTGTCGCCCGTCACGAGGCTGAAACGTGCATCCAGTTGGAAATCGCCCAGGACCAGCGTTTCTGCCGGAGCCAGCGCCGCGCCGGAAGGCATCAGCAGCGCGCGGTTATTCTCACCTGCTTCAACTGTGCCCATATCGGGGTTGCTGCTTGTCCAGGCACTCAAATCGCCTTCAAAGTCTTCGCTGAGCAGCACACCTTCAGGCAGTGCCTCAGGGGTCGCTTCTGCGGTAGGTTCAACGGTTGCTTCTGCTGTTGGCTGTACCGGAGGCAGCAAGCGGCTGATCGTAATGTCATCAAAGTCTGCTGCGCCCGCATTCAATGCGCCGGTGCTGAACGCCACTGCGCCCGCACCCAGCGGAGCCGTATCGGTGTAGCTGATCTGCGGCACACCTTCCAGCAGGACGGTGATCGTATCATTTTGAATTTCAATATTGACGGTGCGCCAAACCGCTGCTGGGGCTGGCGTTTCTGTCGCTTCATCGCCGGGGAGTGGGGCTGGCGGAGTCGCAACTGCCGGACCTTCGGCAGCAATCAGCGTGCCGCGATACAACTGTACAAAGCCGCTGCCATTGACGACGACGGTGTAACCATCGACGCCAGAGCGCACGGTGATGCCTGCCGTATCATTACCGCCGACGCGCACACGGGCTGCCAGCGTCAGGTTATCCCACTGGAGTTGCGGCAGTGCAGCGGTTTCACTCACCCCTGTCGCCGCAGCGCTCAGGTAGAAGTTGGTTGTACCCTCTGTACCTGCCTCGCTGCCAATGCTCCAGCCGCCCGCGCTGAGTGACCAACCATTCGTCACCAGCGAAGCGCCCGCATCCTGGAAGTTATCCACGAACAGCGACACTTCTGCCGTTGGTGGCGGCACCGTCGGCAAAATCGGGGCTGGCGTCTCCGTGACGACTGCCGTGACTTCTGTAGTGGGGGTTGGCGACGCTTCAGGGGTCGCTTCAGGAGTTGTTTCTAAAGGAGTTTCTACTGGTGGTTCAGTAGTTGCTTCAGCCGTCACTTCGGGGGTCGGCTCTGGGGGTGTTTCCTGCGCGCGCGCCTGACGCATCGCCTCAAACGCAGGGAACAAAGTGTTCAATACCATCGCTAGTACGGTGATGTTCCACACCAACGATGTCCAAAAACGTTTCCTATAATCGCGACTCATACTGCCTCCGGCAAAACCGAGCAAGCGCTATCACTATGATGCTGTGTAATGGAATCACTTGAGTGAATCTAACCTAGATTACCGTAGATTGTTGAGAAAAGTTACTTTACGTTTTGGGCAATTTATTGGGGAAATTGATAAAAAATTGTAAAAACTTAAGATTCAACAGGTAAATTTAATGTTCGCGGCTTTTATCGTGTCCATTCTGACAAGCACAAAACATTATAGGACTTACGCAGTTGAACCGCGATTTGTGCTTGAACAAGGGGTTTAAACCCCTTGTTCGTGAACCCAATTGCGTAAGTCCTGCATTATATACTCGGACTTTCGCTCACGCACATAAAATGGGTAAACACGATCTGTATTTCTCCCCCTCTCCCCGCGTCGACAACCTCCCTTTCATTCAGCTTATGGCGAGGGAGAGGGGGCTGGGGGGTGAGGTCAAGCGGAAGTCCTGTATACTACGCTATCCTGAAAATGAACTTCTTTGCGTCCCTCGTTGTACTCAACGCTGCGCCTTTGCGGTTCAAATTTTCATTGCTTTTGGTGAGCTTTAGTTCATGATTACGACGCTACAGCAGACACAGCAGCAGTCATAGACATTGTTTTAGCTTCTGTGAATTCTCCTTCAGAAATGGGCAGCAACACAAAATCTATCGTGTGCGAAATCCAATTTTGCTCTATTATTCTATCAAGGAGAAAACAATGATGTCGAAATACAACGTTTACACCTTCGTCGTTGAAGGGAAAGCGCCGTACTTCAAAGTATCAGAAGGTATGCCCAAAAATCCGAGCGCTTACTTCAGCATCGCCGCTTTCGTCGCGGAGGATGTGATCCTGAAGTATTATTATGCTCCAGATTGTGACATGGAATCCTTCTTCCTCTCGGTTAATCCTTTCAATTGGCTGCCCAAAACCACGCGCCATTAACCCTGCGTTTCACTGACACTTCGATACAACACTAAATGCTGCTGGGCAACGGCTTCTGCCGAGAACAGCGCATCTAAATTCGTCGCGGGCTGGCGCGGCGGTTTATCACGCCACAAAGTAATCACGGCATCGGCAAGCGCTGTGCTGTCGCCAATCGGCACAATCTTGCTGTGTGGCGCGAATGCCGCGATTTCGGGCAAGCCGCCTGCCTCTGAGACGATGACTGGTACGCCGCATTGCACTGCTTCCAACACGGCTAAGCCAAACGCCTCGCTGATCGACGGCTGAATTAGCAGATCAAGCGCATTGTAAATGGGATTCAAATCACGCAGCGTACCCAGAAAATGGGTGATGTCATCAACACCCAACGTTTTCGCCAGCGCTTCTAATTCTTCGCGCAGCGGTCCCGCGCCGACGAGCAGTAAATGTACATTGGGCAGTGTTTGACGGACGCGCCGCAGCGCTTCGATCCCGTAGCCTGGGCCC
>CALMZT010000933.1 GCA_937870805.1 uncultured Chloroflexota bacterium | reverse complement strand
TCCCATTTGTTAAACGTGGCACATTAGCATCAATTGTTAAGAAGACAGATATCGTCTTCAGCACCCTGGTCATATAAGTTATGGAGAAAAGGCTCGTATGCTTAAGTCACGTTTCGTAGTTCTTATGCTCGTTCTGCTGCTGGCAATCCCGCTGTTCGGCGCACAAGCGCAGGACGGCACCATCATCGACGTTGCCACGCAAGCTGGTAACTTCACCACGCTGTTGGCTGCGGTGGAAGCCGCCGGGCTGACTGATGTACTCAGCGGCGAAGGTCCTTATACCGTGTTTGCCCCGTCGGATGAAGCATTTGCAGCGCTTCCTGCCCCGGTTCTCGATTACCTGGTAGCGAACCCCGAAGTCCTGACTCGCGTGTTGACCTATCATGTCGTCAGTGGCAGCGCCATGTCGGCGGATATCGCAGGCATGACGGACGAAAACGGTATGGCGATGGCAGACAGCATGGAAATGTCGGCTGTTGGTGCTGAGCCGATGGGCAGCCAATTGACGGTTACGGTTGCCGAAGATGGCAGCGTGATGGTCAACGATGCCAATGTTGTCACGGCTGATGTTGCGGCGTCTAACGGCGTCATTCACGTGATTGATCGTGTACTGGTCCCCGACCTCAGCGATCTCATGCCTGAAATTGATCCGCTGAGCGTTGAAGGCGACATCATTGCATCTGGCAGCTCGACGGTCTTCCCGCTGAGCGAAGCCATTGCTGCTCAGTTCAGTGACGAAGGTTTCACGGGCAATATCAGCATCGACAACATTGGTACCGGTGGCGGCTTTGAACGCTTCTGCGTCAACGCTGAAGCAGACATTGCGAACGCCAGCCGCCCGATCAAGACTGAAGAAGCAGATGCCTGCGCTGCGCTGGAAACTCCGCGTATACCCATTCCGTTCCGCGTTGGTCTGGATGCATTGACTGTTGTTGTCAGCAGTGAAAATGATTTCGTGAATGATCTGACGACTGAACAACTGGCGCTGGCTTTCTCAACCGCAGAAACATGGGCAGATGTTGATCCTTCGTTCCCGGCTGAACCGATTCTTCGTTACATCCCCGGCACTGACAGCGGCACGTTTGATTACTTTGTCGAAGTTATCTATGCCAAAGACGAAGCACCGATCCTCGCCGCCGCCAACTTGAGCCAGAGCGAAGACGACAACGTTCTGGTGCAAGGTGTCGAGAGCAGCCCGTATGCCATTGGTTTCTTCGGCTATGCTTACTATCAGGCAGAAGCTTCTAACCTACGCGCCCTCTCGATAAATGGTATTACGCCGAGCGCCGAAACTGCTGAAGATGGCACTTATTCGCTGGCACGCCCGCTGTTCCTTTACAGCGATCCGACCATCATGGCGGAAAAGCCGCAGGTTGCCGCGTTCATTGGCTATTATATTCAAGTGGTGAATGATGTGATTGGTGAAGTCGGTTACTTCCCGGTTAGCCAATACGCTATGAATCGTACCGTCCTGTGGTGGCTCGCCACCTCTGGCATGTAATTTCTGTAGTCTGAAGTAACTCACCTTACGCACCGTCTCGCTGTTGTGGACGCGGGCAGTTCAAAACTGCCCGCCAGGCGCATTGGAAACCCGTGAACGGGTTGGACGATTAAAGACGGAGTAAAGGAAGGACGTCTACCTTTGTCGG
Source organism: uncultured Chloroflexota bacterium (assembly GCA_937870805.1). Taxonomy (GTDB): domain Bacteria; phylum Chloroflexota; class Anaerolineae; order Aggregatilineales; family Phototrophicaceae; genus JACAER01. The sequence continues at coordinate 1,870 of CALMZT010000933.1, read as the reverse complement.
GCGCACACGCAGGTGCGCCCCTACGAATGCGGTACTCCGTCCTATTGGGTTAAAGAGCATAAACACCTGGAGCAGTACACTGCGTAAGGTGAGTGAAGTAATACAAGTGGGGAAATGCTTAGGTATCTCCCCACTTTTTGTTTCTAGGCTGTAACCTCACAAATAATCCATTCTCATCTTCTGCTTTCCAGCGAAAATTTATGCGCAATCAAAAAGGAACGCGGTGCGGCGTCCCTTCTCCCTGTAACTGCTCATTGTCAATCGTAAACGGCTATTTGGTGGGTGCCGCTGCCTTATGCAGGGCTGCTTTGAGTTCATCCAAGTCTTTAAATGTGCCGTCGCCATGCTGGACAACGCCGCTGCTCAGGCGCAGATGATTGGCTTCCATTGCCTCGCGCACCTTGTCACGGTCACGCAAGGGATAAAAATATTCGCGCGATTGGCTGATGCGATTCTCAATACGCTCACGGATTTTGCCCACTTTTTCCGCAGTGGTGATGATGACAAAATCTTCCTGCCCCATGTGTCCGACAAAATCTTCCTCACTGCCATGTTCGCGCACCGCATTTCGTACCATCAGGGTCACGGCACGCAGCACATCATCGGCAGCAACAAAGCCATAATGCTCACGAAATTCGCTCAGACTGTTGATGGAGACGAGCAGCACTGCCCATTTTTCAGCACTCAACAACAAGCCGTTGAGCTTTTCTTCGACCATGCCTGATTCCGGCAGGTCTGTCACCGGGTTGACCATCGCCTGCCGTGAAGCGCGGCTGATCGCATTACGCACGCGCAGCCGCAGTTCCTGAATATCGAATGGCTTCGTGATGTAATCGACAACGCCGAGTTCCAGCCCTTGCAGCTTATCCACACGATCACGCTTTTCGGTGAGGAAGATGATCGGTGTTTCCTGTGTCTGGCGCTGCATACGCAAACGACGGCATACTTCGTAACCGTCGATGTCCGGCAAACGGATGTCCAACACGACTAATTCCAACTCCTGATCTTTAGCGATACGCAGTGCTTCTTCGCCCCAGGCAGCCGTATGCACTTCATAATTCTGCACACGGAAATAAGCGTTGAGCATTTCTGAAAGGTCAAGATCATCTTCAACAATTAAAATCTGCGGCTTATCCACAGGTGAACTCCTAGAGTTGTCCAATTGGTTTTTTATTGATCTTAAAAACGCACTGATCGCTGCCTGTCGCGTGACAGGCGATTTCTTGCACGTGGAATTCGTAGCCCTTTGTTCCCCAGCGCAGGCTTTCCTGTATTATACCACTCAAGGCATGACATACAGGACGATCAGCTACGCGCCCCCACGCCATCGGACTCACATCAACGACAAAATGATAAGCTTCTCCTGCATCAACGACACTGGATTGCTGATCGCTGAAATGAGTAAAGATGTTCGCCAGCGCTTGCAGTACCAACAAGGTTTTCCCAGACAATGGCAGCGCCTGAAATGCTGGATCACTGACGCCTGCCATCGCGCCAAAGTCTTTGAAGCCTAACCCGAAACAAGCACGCCCAACACGCAGCGCCATGCCGCGTCCGCCTTTTGTGCCATACATCTCTTCGAGGGTTTCATTCATCGCGGCGATATAGGCAAAATCGAATTGGCGCGCTAAATTATCTGCCGGCGGGTGCTCAATATAGGTCTCCAATCCCGCCGATCTTAAGAGGGCATCCAGACCGCTTTTCCCCATCACTTCTTCCATAGCAAGAAAGAATAAGCGCGCGATGCGATTAGGGTAGTACAGACCGCTGGGTTCAAGCACAAAATTTAACTTTTCTGAGAACCTATCTGAAAATTCAATTTCTAACCGCCAAGACGCCGCGTTGAGTACAACGATGTTCGCCAGGAGAA
>CALMZT010000932.1 GCA_937870805.1 uncultured Chloroflexota bacterium | reverse complement strand
GAAACCCAAATGCGCTCCTTTTTCTGCTATGCTCTCTGCTAGAGAAAGGAGTCTCCATGTCCCGCAGCCAGCTAAAGACTATCGACTATGGACTAACGACTAATGACTAACAACTCAGTAAATTTCCTGATACCTCACTGCTTTTTCGGCTTACATTTAACTTTAAAGTTAGTGTTCGGTTTGCTTATTTTGAATATCGAACATCCAACACACAATACCTTTGCCAATTATGCAGCATCTTGAAGGTGAGCAGGTGGACGAATGCCGCCTAAAGCGGAAAAGCGAAGCCAGAGACGCGAAATCAAATGGGCAGTGGGCGGATCGGGAAGCGATTTAATGGTTTCTTCCAAGTAACGGCGGGCGCGAAAGTGGGATTTGAGATCGAGAACACTGAAGTCAGGCTGGTGTTGGCGATAGGGCTGCAACAGAACCGCCGACAAGTTGACCATCAGGAAGGCAAGATTAGTGGCATTGGTGACGGCAGTGGAGGAGACATTCATGAAATCTTCCAGACCCCAAAACTGCTTGGCATCGCGGAAATTGAACTCAATCTGAAAGCGCAGGCTGTAGTAATCGACGATTTGCCCCGCCGATAGGCTCAAATCGCTGCTAAACAACAAGACATGGGCACATTTCTGAGTGCGAAGGTTGGTTTTGACCACGGCGATGAGGTTGAGCGGGTCGGCAAAGTCCTTGTGCAGGGCAGTGAACTGGTAGGTTTGAGTGACTAGCTGCCCTTCTGTGACCGTCTGGCAGCAGGCGTCACCAGGTAAGTGACGATAATCCAGTTTGTCGCCATAGCGTGGGGTCGGACCGCGCGGCGGTTTTCTCCCCGTATAGGGCAAGTAGAGGGCAGCGTTATGGCGCAGTTTGGAGATGAGATGCAACCCGCAGTCGCGCACCATCCACGCGGCAGGCGAAGTCCCGAAGAAACCATCCAGGATGACATGTTGGACTGCCAGCGGCGCAATCCGGGCGAGGATGGTGCGTAACATGCCTGCCAGTAGGTTCAATTCAGGCGTGAGGGTCGGTACAGCTTTGACATGATTCTTGCTCCCCTTCGGTCGTCCCCGTCCCCGTTCCCGTTTCGGTGCTGGTGTGAGTTTTTCAGCCCGCTTGACGGGCAAACGCTGCTCCACCAGCAACGGATACGACCGTCGTCGCTGCACCTCGACCAGTGACAGTGCCAAAAACGACAGTCCGGGAATGGGGCGCTGCGCTAGACTGGAATAGAACCGTCCTAATCCGTGCGTCGTCTTGCCCGCTTTGCTCACCACCACCTCATCCCCCGCCAACACATATTTTCCGTCTCGGTCAAGCAGATGCACGCGCACCACTGTCCAAAGCAGCACTCCCCAATCCAATGGGGTCTGTATCCAGCGCTCTAACGTACGATAACTGCCTCCCTGCTCCGTCCAACGCGACAGTCCCAGCGTTGTCACCCGACCGGAAATACACAGCAAGGCAAAAATCATGTGCCGCAGTTGTCGTAGCGTTGTGCCTGAAAGATGCGATGCAAGGCAGTGTGTCAGTGCTATAATCTCGGTCATGGGTTTTCAGCTAACGGTATGTTGTGAGAAACTACACTTTACCTGAAAACCCTACCTTTTCACGCTCCTATTTTGGCGAAGGTATTGAACACACTGTTTAATTTTGAATAACTCAAACCTTAGTCTGATAAATGTGTTTTTGCAGGCTAAAATTTGAGTCATCACTTCGCTAATTCGGTGGATAGCTTCCCTTAAGCGCTTGCTCCACCGAGCACTTCCTTACCTCCTCTTGCGCCACCTGCCTACCCTTCTCCACGTCCACGCGCATCAGCAGGAAGCCGCCGATGATGAAGAACGCGATCAAGCTCAGGATTGCCGGACGGCTGCTGCCGAAGTTCAGCGCCGCGAACGAGAAGATCAGCGGACCGATGAACGACGCGAACTTCTCCATGACGCCGAACAGCCCGAAGAACTCACCACTCTTTGAGGCAGGAGACATCGCTGCGAACAAGCTGCGGCTGAGCGCCTGACTGCCACCTTGCACAATCGCCACCATCCACGCCAGAAACCAGAACTCAATCGTCGAGTTTAGCAGGAAGCCCCACACGGCAATCACGGCATAGATGATGAGCGCCAACACGACGCTGCGTTTGGTATCTAAGCTCTTTGCCAAGCCAGCGAACATGCCCTGAGCCACGAACGCGAAGCCCAAGCCAATGATTTGCAGCGCGACGATGCCGCCGATGATGACGGCGAGGTTGCTGGCACTGACGGGCGACAACACTTCAATCTCGGTGATAGCGAATGCATTTCCTGTGCTGCCGGGGTTCGCTGTTCCAGTGTTGACCAGGCTCAAGACGTGTTCGCCGGGTTCAGCCGCCGTGAACTCTGCTGTCTCGCCGTAGCGCACCGTTACATGGTAGGCATCTATAGTGACAGGCACCATTTGATCGTCATCGCCTTCTTCCATCAGCGGTTGACCATCAATGAGCACCGCCCACACGCCGTAATTAGGTCCTGTGCCGTAGGTGATTTTCACACCCTGTCCGTTGAACGGGAAGCCGAGGCGCGCGTCAGCGGCAGTGGTTCCGGCGTAAATGGCGTCAGCGTCTGTGCCGAGTATCGCTGCGGGGATGATGGCGCTCGTCCAAACATCCGTTAATTCCAGAGCATCTGCCGCGTAGACGCCTGTGCCCACGCCGTTCGCCGTGGTTTCATAGGGGGGCAGGAGCACGCCCGTGAGGT
>CALMZT010000931.1 GCA_937870805.1 uncultured Chloroflexota bacterium | reverse complement strand
GAAATAGAAGAGGAACATCTTGAAGCGACCAGTACCTTGCACGTACCAAGGGTTGGGTCCCTGTAATATCCCGATAATTTCAATCGACAGAATCGGCGTAGAACCTGCGCGCACTGCCAGCCCTGCGCGGATTTCCACGCGGAACATGAACGGGTCAAACTGGATGAGCGCGTCAAAACTGATGAACCCGTAGACGTTAAACTCGTCAATGCCGAAAAACAGCTCGACCTTCGCGCCGAACTGTACCGTGTTCGAGGTGACAGCAAAATAAAACTCATATGTTAGGCGGTACACATCAGCTACCGATACGCTGAGTGACAGCCGCCGCAGCGTGGGAATATCTGAGGGGGGCTTAAACGCAGGGTGAAAGCCGCCCACTGTCAGGATAAAGATGGCGTTCGCTCCGCCGCGCGCACGGATCAACATATCGCCAGAGATACTCATGAACGCGATGCGCGACTCGTAGAGACTGCCCGCGATGGTCACACCTTCAGAGTCAAATACGCCCGCGACGGATGCATGAATGGCGATAATGCCCAACTTTTCATGTGGCAGGTATGCCTTGAGCACGCCCATAATCACGAAGCGCGCAGGCGACCATTCTTCGTTGAATTCGATCAGCATCCCGACTTCAAGCGTGACGATGCTCGTCGCGCCACCCCAACCGAGTGCGATCATGCCGCCGAAGATGCGCCGTTCGCGCGCAGGCGGGAACACGACACGCACGTCGTTGATGATACGCACCGCGTTGGCGATGGGGTTTTCAGGAAACAGGATGTTGTCAATCGTTTTGTCACGCACGCCTGCAATCAGCCGCGCTGAATCGCAGGTGCGGTTGACGCCGAGGATGAAGCCAAAGCCGTCGATGGTGAAGCCGAGTACATTCGGCGCGGGCTTGGGGAAACGGATGCTGATGAGCAGCATGAACGACACCATCGCTGTGCCATCAGGTAGCTTCTCGTTGAGCACCCCTACGACGGTGAGCGAACCAAATGGGAAGCCGCGAAATTCCAGATGTAGTATACCCGCGTAGCTGCCGTTATCGGGGTCAAGGAAGATAAAGCCGCCCCCCACGATGAAACCGAGATCAAGCTGCAAGCCAATGCCCATTGGCGGCTTGAAACGCAGTTGAAGATCTGTGCCTTTGCCATCTTCTTTGGGGAAAACAATGTCGGTGATAATCCCCATACGCTGTACTGTGGCTGCGAACGCGCCAAACAGCGTAAGGGTGGCGCTGAGAGATGTTTCCAACGCCATACCAGACTTTGGCTCTGGCAGTGCTTTAAGCCCGACGGTGACATATTGGATTTGTAACCCTGTGACCCCACTGCCGATGACCACCGAAATCGGCAAATCGACGGTGAGTTCCGAGCCGCTGCCCAAATGGAAGCCGCGCTCTTTGGAGATGCCGAAGCCGAAGTTGAACGCCGCGCTCCATTCACCTGATGGGAAAATCGGGCTGTTGACTTTGAAGACCAGCTTCGTGTCCTTCAACGCCATTTCGATGCCCGCGTCTTTGAAGGAGACTTCGCCGCCGAACTCAACGCCGCCAATATCCAATCGTGAGCCTTTGGAATCGCCAAGTATCCAGCGCTGCTTGAGTTCCCCTTCCGAATCGCGTCCAAGCTTAACTTTTAGCCCGGCGTCCTGTGGACCGACGATGCCGCCGCCTTCGCCTATACGCAGCGTGAAGTTCGCTTTGCCAGGTTCAATTTCCAGCTTCCAGAACTTCCACAGCTTGAGGGTGATTTTGCCACCCGCTCCCACATCAACGACGACTGCTACCCCCTGATGATCTTCAGGCACGAATGCCCATGTGGTCGAAAGCAGCGCCTCTGCGCCGCCGTCTGTTGCCTCGCCCTCAAACTTCCCGGCGACGTACAGCATCCGGTCTGAGATGAGGTCGGCGTTGGGGCTGGTCGAACCGGGTGATGGCTCCCAGCCATAAGCGGCACGCAGTTCGTCAATCCCCGCGACCATCGCCGTAATCGCAGCGGCAAGCGATGCCGGAAACAGGATCGTGTTCGAGAAGCGCACAGCGTCTGCTTCGGTTTTGAGGTCGCCAAAACCTACTGAACCGACGCCGAGCACGCTGCCAAGCCGGTCAATGTGAAAAAATTCGTTGCTGATAATGCCGATGGCGCGCATGAAGGCGTAGGTTTCCGGCTGATGGGTGCGCAGATAACCGACGGTCAGCGCGGATACGAAAGCGTTGAGGACTTCCTCTGCGACCACATCGGCATCGCCCGCCGTTACGCCTAAAATGAAACTTTCCAGCGAAACAGCAAGCTGTCCAATCGTTGCCAGTGCGCCCGCCAGTGCCGTCATGTCCGGGTCGCTTTGCGACAGATAACTGTCGATGCTGGCAAGCCCCGTATTCGGGTTCTGCAAGTTCGGCACAGGCGCATTCGGCGCAATGCGCACGCCCAGCGAGATCAGCACTTCACGCCGCAGGTCGTCATCAGCGAAGATGCCCACCAGCGGCGCAAGCAAGGCGCGCATTTCGCGTATCAAGCCCTGTGCAATTGAGACAGCTTTTTCGTCAGCCATGCATCACCTCAAAATTGCGGCGCGGTCACTGAGGACGGTGTAACGAGCGGCACACGATGCTGGGTAAAGGCATCTGCGTCGTCCTCAACCTCATAATATAGATCGTGGAAAACCACTAATTGATCCGCATCGCTCTCGAAACGAATCAGCCCATAATTCGCGTTCCAGACGACACGGCGGTAATTGCTTTTTTCCTGCTGTTCGGCGTAGCGGCGCACCGCACGCATGTAACCGTCGGCGGCGTTGTTAAAGTCCACATCAGGGGTGAGCGATTCGACGCGCACAGGTTCGGGGCGTGCGTTCGGCGAGTTATCGTCGGGGCGTTCGTCCACCTCGATTTGCAAGCGCCACGTCCATTCAGGCGGGGTGTTGAGCGTAGTTCCGGTGGGCATTCCCTCTTTCGTCACCACCAGCGGCGAACGATGCAAACGCGCGCGCTGATTGAGGGGCAGTCGCTTACCAGCGGGGATATTGAAAGGGTTCAGGTTCACCAGATTGTTCTTCCAGCCAAAGCGTTCTGCGGGCACAAGACCTTTGCCGAACACCTGCTGCAAGCGCGCTGTGTTGAGCAAAAACTGGGTTGTGGGCGAGTTCTCATTCTGAAACGCACTGGCAACGGCTTGTACGATGCGCGTTGGCTTCGGCTCACCTTGTTTCCAATAATCCAGGGTTGCCGTGAAACCATAATGGACATCACCGGAGAGAATCAAGACTTGCTGATGTGGCTGCAAGCGTGCGATAAGCGCCTCAAACGCCGCGGGGTTAAAGCCCCACGCCTCTACATCCAACGTAAAAGCGCCTGTCAGCTTGGCGCGCAGTTCATCGGCGGGAGTGTTTTTGTCTTTGGTTTTGGCGCTGAACGTATTAAAAGCGTCGATCACGCTTGCACCCGCTGGCTGCCCTAACTCCTCGAACACAGGTAGACCCAACACAGGTGCAGGCGAAACGACAATCAATAACTGCGTTGCCTGCGACTGTGGCATTTCGGGGACTTGATCTTCCAACGCCTCGTTATTCAGCAGTCCTGGCGCGGTGATGCGCGTGGGATAGGTACGGCGTGTGCGCGTATCCAGCACAGCGATTTCATACTGTCCACCTGTAATGCCATAGTGCAGCGTGACTTGCGGCGCAGCACCTCCTAGCCCGTAAAGCGTTGCCAGCGTATCAGCAGCATTCTCATCGAGCGCGCCCCCTTGAAATAGATTGGCGGCTTGCTGTAACGCTTGCATATTCGCGCCGCTTTGAAACGCGATGGGATCATTGCCCCACGCCTGAAACAGCGTATACGCGGCTAAGCCATTGCGCAGAATAGTGACACCCAACGGCGCGGTGAATACACGATCACGCCACTCACGGGTGAGATTCCAGTCGTCGGTGATCTCATGGTCGTCACAAATCATGAACACAGGCACATTCGCCAGCACGCGGCGCGCACTTGGCAGACGCTTTTGGAACTCCTCGACCTGCTTGAGTTCCTCGTCCCACTGTTGTTCCAGTTCTTTTTTGAAGTCAGCGTTGCGCTTCGGGTCAGCAGGGGTATTGGCGATGTCCGTCAGCAGTGAATTGGTCGCGCCGCTGGTGTTCATCGCGCGGTTCACCACATCGGTTTTGCTTGGCAGGACGTTGGACCACAGTGTATTCGACCAACTGAACAGGTACATCGCACAAAACTCACCAAAGCCCACCAGATGTGAATCGGCGGCGCTGCTGGTGAACTTTGCCGTCGCGCTCATCAGTTTAGCTCGTCGTCCGGCAGGGAAATTCGTTTGCGTCAGATCCTTGTCGGGGGTGGCACCGCTGGTGGGGATTTGTTCAGTCAAGCCCAGCACGTCGATACCTGCTTGCGTGAGCATCGGCAGCACCGCGAGACCTACCTCGTCGGCGTAAATCTGGTCGCCTGTCAGGAACAGATAATGCAGGCGTTCATTAGCTTCGATGCGGTTTTTCTTGACGTAATCATCTATGCGCGCCAGCATGTCCTTGCCGTGACCATGCAGCTTGCGGCATGAACCATGTGCGATTTTTAAGTTGGTGATGTCGGTAGGTGGGGTATAAAAGCCGGGCAGCGCGCCCGTTTCGTAGCCCAGCGCCAGTTGTTCGGGTGGACCGACATTATCGCTGAGCAATCCTAATGAGACAAAATCGTCAGCGCCATTAAAGACAAGGTTATAGCTGTAAAATGTGCTCGGATTGAGAGGTGGATCGGCAATCAGCGTGACGGCGGCGATGTGCAGGTTTGCCCCGACGCGCAGGGTGTTCGTCACTTGCGAGAGATGAAGCGGAAGAGGCAGACCACCGCCCCCACTGCGCACTTCACCCTGCCACACTTGCAAGACGATGGTGCGCTGCTGCGAAAGCGCCACCCACACGCACACATGCTCAGGATCGACACGCCGAAGGATGGGTCCCGCAAGGATGAAAGGCAGCGCCATAGCATCTCCCTGAATGAACTCTCAGGGAGCAGCGATAGCACTCACCTGTGAGAATTTACATGATTTACTTTCTTCACGTTTGACCATTCTATAATAATTTCTGTAATGTGGCAACCAACTTACGCATCAGGTTGGTTAGAGAATGCTTGTCAATAAATGGAGGGCGCAACTAACGTCTGTGTCGCGCTCAATAACGCCTTACTCATCGTTGAGTGCCTCCCTAAAAGCCGAATTAGCCATCCCAATTATATGAGGGGTGCGCATAAATCAAGCAAACGGTGCATGAATAAGGGTGCATTCGGAAATGGGGGCAGAAATTAAGCGACTGCCCAGCGTTGGTCAAAAGA
>CALMZT010000930.1 GCA_937870805.1 uncultured Chloroflexota bacterium | reverse complement strand
AGCCGATCACCAGCACCTTGGGCCGCGGCACGGTATAGGCCATCGCCTTGTCGAGCCGGTCGAAGAAATCCGGGCCCGGCGCCGCGGGAATCGAGCGGACGGTGGCGCCGGCACGGGCGAGCTCGACCGCCCCAACGACGAGCCCGCTACGGGCTGGCTCTACTCGATCACGGCGCCCGCTGGGCGGCGACCCGACCAGGTGCCGCTGGGTGCGCCCGTGCTGTAATATAACCACTGGAAGACGCCCTGAGGTTGCAGCAAACCAGGCGGCGGAATATCCGGCACAGGCGTGGCGCTGCTGTTCCACTGGCTGGTATAACCTGCGTAACGCCCGCTGGTTCTTTCCAAGCCATAAACCTTGTTACTTCCGTTTGCGTTAATATAAATAGCGAGACCACGCTCAAAGGCTTGGTACGCACCTTGCGCACTCACTGGACTGTTCGCCGGGCAGTCATTCGTGTACGGCTGTGCATATTGGTCTCCGAAGAACCACGCAACCGAACAGGCAACCGTGACCGTGAGGGAACGCTGCACAGTTTGCCCGCCGCGCTGCGCTGTAAGCTGATAGATCACGACATGTCCAGCATTACCCGGCACGACGACAGGCAGTTGACCGACTGGCGTGACCGAGAAGGTACGCAGCACCAACCCTGCGGAGTTTTGTTCGTCAATGCGTGTGATGTCAGATTCGGTTCCCCAACGCAGCGTAATCTCCGTATTTGCAGCAGCCGAATTGGCGCTGGTGGTAAACGACAAAATGCGCGGTACACTGGACGTGGGTTCTGCTGTGGCTGTGTCTGTCGCAGACGGTGTGAATGTCGCTGTTGCGGTAGGCGTGATCGACGGTGTAAACGTCTCGGTAGGTAAACTGGTACTTGACGGTGTGGACGTTGCCGTGTTGGTTGCTGTCGGCGTATTCGTCCCCGTTTCCGTCGCCGTCGGTGTATCGGATGGGGTTGGTGTATTGCTGGGAGTAAAGGATGCAATCACGGCAACCGTCGGTAACACTACCGCTTCGTTGGAAGTACCGAGATCGCACGCTGGCAGCACCAGCATCAGAATCGACAAGCATATGAGGATTGGACTGCGAAATCTGGTTGTCATAAGTCACATCATGAAGAAAATAAGCTGCATTACCTTTGCCGTTATGATACTGCTGTTCGCCACCGCCTGCCAACCATCAGTCATGGCAGAAGTCCAACTTCCTACGCTTGCTGTGCTGCCCACAGCACTCCCGACAACGCTGCCAACTCGTATACCGCATATCATTCCCACAGAAACATTGACGCCTACAACCACCACTACTTTTACACCCCCCCCGACATTTACCCTTCCTTTTGCAGCAGCCACCGATATACCGCCAACACAACGATCTTCGCTGGTGCTGGATGCTACACTGCCCGTGTCACTCGCTGTCACCCCATCGACAACCCCAGGTATTCTGCTACCTACCAATACGCTTCCGATGACATTAAGTTTCACAACAACCGGAACGCCTTTGCCATCCTCATTTGTTGTGGGCTATTCGGCAGGCGCTAGACCCATTGTGGCACAAACATTTGGCACAGGCGGGCAAGTGCTGATGCTCGTCGGCGGGATTCACGGGGGTTGGGAAGCAAATACGGTGAACTTAATACAGGAGTTGGTAGGGTACTTTGCGATACGTCCCGAAGAAATCCTGCCTGAAATCACCTTGCTGTTTATCGCGTCAGCCAATCCTGATGGGCTGTTACAGGGGCATGAAATTTCAGGGCGCTTCAACGATAACAGCGTCGATCTAAATCGTAATTGGGGCTGTGAGTGGTCATCGGAAGCAGAATGGCGCGAGGGACCCGTGAACCCCGGTGAGCGTGCTTTTTCTGAGCCAGAGTCGCAAGCACTGGCGGCGTTGATTCAACAGGTGCGTCCGGCGACAGTGCTGTTCTATCACAGCGCGGCTGACGGTATCTTTGAGGGCAACTGTGACAACACTACACATTCGCTGGCGATGGCAGCGGTGTTAGGCGATGCGACTGGCTACAGTTATGGACAGCCTTTTTCGGCGTACACGGTAACGGGCACAGCATCTAACTGGGTGGATGGGCAAGGGATACCTTCCGCCGATGTAGAGCTAACACGCTGGCAAGAAACGGAGTTCACCCGTAATCTACGCGGTGTTATGGCGCTTCAATGCTGGTTGGCGGGGGAAACTGCCAACGGTTTAGAAATATGCCGACAATAATCACGGAATTGCTGCTGCAATAAAGAATCGATTTTCAGCATAGTTTGAGCGTGTTGTTGCAGCGGCGACGGAAAAAACAATTGTCGCACAGTTTGAGCGTGTTGTTGCGGCAGTACTGAATGAAAGTTGACAGTTTTTAGCGGCATTCCAGTTTCAAACATTCAAGCACCTAAAATAAGGCGTAGAAGCTACATCATATTATAAAAAGAAGTCGATTTGCGGTTCTTTTGAACCTTTAATGCGATGTGAAATGTAAGAATGATATTTCGCAGTCGATTTACAGTATAATCACATCAGTTTACGAAGGGGACGTATATGGGCGCAGAACAACATCGTGAACTCGCAGGCAAAGGCGCAGTGACAGTGGCGATTGTCACTGTCAGCGATACACGCACGCCGGACACCGACGTAAATCGCAAATACATCTCAGAGCGTTTAGTCGAATTAGGGCACAATGTCGCCGCTTATCGTCTGATTAAAGATGAACCCGATCAAGTCGCGGCAGCGCTCAATGAACTGACGGATATGCCCGGCGTGCAGCTTGTGCTTTTCAACGGCGGTACAGGTATCGCGCCACGTGATACGACTTACGATGTCATCAGCAAGTATCTGGAAAAAACACTTCCCGGTTTTGGTGAGCTATTCCGCATGTTGAGTTATCAGGAAGTGGGCGCAGCCGCCATGTTCAGCCGTGCAACAGCGGGTGTTTACCGCAAAACGCTGGTGTTTTCAATGCCGGGCAGCCCCAACGCCGTGCAAGTGGCACTGGAGAAGCTGATTATTCCAGAGATTAATCATCTAGCATGGGAAATCGCACGCAAAAGTTGAGATTGTAAAGAAATTCAAATTTGCGTTTGATGAAATATCTTATATAATTCAAATAAATACACCCCTGTGCTTTTGGGGAAGATTTAAATTTGGTCGTTGACATCCCCCCGCCAAATCGCTTATACTTGCAATTCACATAACCTCTAATATTGTCGTTATTTCGCATGAAATTCTGCTCTGAACAAAATTTTTCTCACAGCATGTGCAGGGAATTCATCATTCCCCCTTTTGATTCCTGCGCTATCTGTTAAGTTGAGGAGCCGTGCGTTGGAAAATATATTCAACATCAAGAACTATGCTCGAACAATGGATGTACAGGCGCTGCCCTCCCTCATTGAGGTTCAGCTTCAGTCCTTCCAATGGTTCATAGAACAAGGTCTACTGGAGCTATTCGACGAAATCACGCCAATTGAAAGTTTTAACGGCAATCTACGGCTGTATTTCCCCAGCAATCGTCCAGAGTCAAAGGAATTTGGTCTCAAATTCTGGTTTGAAGAATCGAAGTACAGTGAAGAACTGTGCCTAGAGCGCGATATGTCCTTTTCGGCGCCGCTGTATATGCGGGTAGCGCTGGTCAACCGTGAACAGGGTGATGAAGTCATTACCTCTGACATCTTCATGGGTGACTTCCCACTGATGACGGAAAAAGGCACCTTCATCATCAACGGCACAGAGCGTGTTGTTGTCAGTCAATTGATTCGTTCGCCCGGTGTGTACTTCGATGCCGAAGAAGATCGCACGACGGGACGACAACTTTCTAACTCCAAGCTCATCCCGGATCGTGGCGCATGGATGGAGTTTGAAACGCGCAAGACGGATTACCTGACGATCAAATTCAATCGTAAGCGCACGATTCCCGTTTCGATTTTGCTGCGTGCTTTGGCGGCGGTCCCGGATGGAATGCCTAACGAGGTTTCGCCCATCAAGACCGGTAGCGACGAGGAAATGATGTCGCTGTATGCTCACATTGATACAGATCCCAGCCATCAGTATATGGCGGCGACACTCAAAGCCGAGCCAGTGTGGGAACTAAAGAAAGAGCAAACACTTGCCGAAGCCGCGCTGTTGGAATTCTACCGCCGTATGCGCCCCGGTGACCCACCCACGCTGGACAACGCGCGCGAATACCTGATTGGACAATTGTTCGATCAGCGCCGCTATGATCTGGAACGTGTCGGGCGCTATAAGCTGAACCAGCGCCTGCAACTGGATACCACAATTCCGCGCACCTTCCGCACGGTGACAAAAGCCGATATCGTGAAGTTGGTCGAACGCATGATTCTGATCAACAACGGGCAGGCAGGTCCTGACGACATTGACCATCTCGGCAATCGCCGCGTGAAAACCGTCGGTGAACTGATTCAAAACAAACTGCGCATCGGCTTGCGTCGTATGGAGCGCGTCGTCAAGGAACGTATGTCTATCCGCGAAGTGGAGAACATGACTCCGGTTTCGCTGGTCAACATTCGCCCAATTGTTGCTTCAGTACGTGAGTTCTTCGGTTCTTCGCAGCTTTCACAGTTCATGGAACAAACCAACCCGCTGGCAGAACTCACCCACAAGCGTACACTGTCCGCATTGGGTCCTGGTGGTCTGCGCCGTGAGCGTGCGGGCTTCGATGTGCGTGATGTGCATCACAGCCATTATGGTCGTATCTGCCCGATTGAAACGCCGGAAGGCCCGAACATCGGTCTGATTGGCCGTCTTGCCAGCTACGGGCGTGTCAACGAGTACGGTTTTGTCGAGACCCCTTACCGCGAAGTGATTAAGTTCCTCGCGCCGAACGACGAAAACCTGATTGGCCGCACCCTGCGCGAAGATATTGAAGACAGCAAGGGTAATACGATTGCCGAAGATGGTGCCATCGTTGACGCCAATCTGGCTAAGAAACTGGCTAAAGCCGGTATCGAAAAAGTACCGGTGATGCCTTACGTCGGCACGAAAACGACTTACCTGTCCGCCGATGAGGAAGACCATTACATCATCGCCCAGGCCAACGCACCGCTGGACGACCTGCGCCAGTTCGCCAATGAGCGCGTGTCAGTCCGTTACAACCAGGAATTTAAGGTCATGTCGGCGCGCCGCATCGACTATATGGATGTCGCGCCCCGTCAGATCGTCGGCATCAGCGCGGCGCTCATTCCTTTCCTGGAGCATGATGACGCCAACCGCGCCCTCATGGGTTCCAACATGCAAAGGCAGGCGGTGCCGCTGCTGGTGACGGAGCCGCCGCTGGTGTCCACCGGGCTGGAACGCGACGTCGCCGGCAACAGCGGCA
>CALMZT010000929.1 GCA_937870805.1 uncultured Chloroflexota bacterium | reverse complement strand
CCGCGTCATTCGGCTGCCACAGCAGCGGCGACAATTCCCGCGCGCGCACCAGCGGCAAAAACAGTGGATACACCACCAGCGCAGGCACAATCACCAGCGCCATGCAAATCAGCGTGCGCCGCCAATTGCGCCATAATTCCGCGCGCTCATAATAAACCACCATCATGCCGATCATCAGCCCAAACAGCGCCAGACTGCGATGATGCAGTAGACAAATCCCAAACGTCAGCGACAGCGCATACAGCAGCCGATTTCGTATTGTTGCCGATGGTTGTGTATTGCTTTCTAAATCTCCAAAAGAGTTGCCAGTTCGACCAGTAACCCCTTCAGGGGTTTCCCAATTTACACTGGTTTTGGGTTTTGAACCCAAAGCGACAACATGCCCCCACCACAGCGTCAGCCCCACCAGTACCGACGTCAGCAGCACGTTGAACCCATACTTATCCGCCAGCACCGCCTGCCCCCACAGCGCTGCGCCGAACCCTAACGTCAGCCCTGTCGCCGCCGCGATAACCCGAACCCCAATCCCATGTAGGGGCGAACCTGTGTGTTCGCCCTTTCCCTGTTCGCCCGCATACGCCTTTGCAAACAACCACGTCAGCGCCCCACAGCCCGCCGCCGCCGAAAACGCCGCCAGCAAATTCATGCGCCACGCCATGCTGCCGAACGGAATCAGATGCGACCATACATAACCCAGTGTCACATACAATGGCTGTCCTGTCGGATGCACCAGCGCCAGCAGCGGACCTGCGTATTGCAGTTCGCCCGCGTCGCCGCCCACCGTACCGGGCATCAGCGTTTGCACGTAAGCCGCAAACGTGATGACGAATACGATTAGCGCATAGGGATAATTTTGTTGTGACAAGCGGCGTAAAAGGGACATCGTTGGAAAGATGGATCAGTGAATGTCAATTTTAAGAGACATATCTGTTTCCACTTGTTCCAAGCGTTGATTGTAGGTTTCTATAATGTAATCAAGTATCTCAAAATAGGGTTTCTGCACACCACTTGCCATTTCTATAATATTGAGCGCTACAAAATCCTCAATGGATATAACGGTCAATCTTGTTTGAATTCCTGCATATTCTGCAAACGATTTAGTTTTAGAAATCAAATCACCGGGGATCAATAAAACAGGATGTAAGCCAGAGTTGAGATTATTGCGACATTTTTCGATGACATGAGGGGTAGGACTGGCAGTAACATGGTATACAGTGGTGCCGACCACGAAGTCACCTGCGCGCCCCGTTTGCACATCAGCGGCATGACCAGGGAAATTTGGTATGATGATATGGGGATGCCGACTTTGCAATTTCGCTCCAACAAGATGCTGTTCAACAACGCCACCAGATCGTGATTTGGCTTCTTCGAGTATTTGAGTAATCCAAGAAACAGGAGAGTCTTGACGATTAATCGACAATTTCAAATTCTGTCGTTCAAACCATTGATTAATTTCGGCAATCAATACTTGAATGAGTTCATCAATCAGATTTTTGCGTTCCTGATCTGTAAGCCCATCAAAAATCGCACCATAAATGAATATCTCGAAAAGTCTTTTTCCATCAGGATGGGCTTGGCGTGTAGTGACTTCCTTTAGAAATTTTTCGGGTTGCTGAACACCGTATTTTCGCAGCACAGGGTGTAATTGGCTGCGTGAGCCTACGATTTCCCCACCTGCGGAGATAACATCGTGAGGATTTATCGAGCTTTTCATACTCATGTGATCTAAAACGACAATACCAACGGCAATGGTATTGCGCGAAATTTTGTTTGCCCTCGTACATGATGTAATCCAATCATGTAAAAGTTGATGAGATCGCTCGGTGATTTCTTTAATAGACATGTGTTTGTCTTATCGAGACCACATTTAAGTAATGATCGGCTATCCATTGTATAACGGGTACGCAAACTGCATCACCGAAGCCAAAGAGTGCTTGATTAAGAGGTACTTCGATTTTATAAGAGTCAGGTACACCCTGAAGCCTTGCGCACTCGCGCGCGGTGAGTAAACGAACGTAATATTCTCCCTTACCCGCTTTAAAAAGTATCTGCCGCCCACTA
>CALMZT010000928.1 GCA_937870805.1 uncultured Chloroflexota bacterium | reverse complement strand
CCCGAAGTGCGTGCATTTTTACATACGCTGGCGACCACTAATGTGGACAGTTTGAGTTTCCATAAGGCTGTGCAAGGTTATTTCAATGCACTACTGCGGGGGTATGAACGCCGCCTAGAGTCGCTGGAACGCTGGTTGCATGGCGAGGAAGTCAGCCCGGAAGACATGCGCGACTTGCGCTCAATTGGCGTGACCGAAAAGATTAATAAGAACAATGCCTTCAAGATGCTGCGCTCATTATGTCAGACCGTGCGGGCATTGGGATACACAGGCTTAGTATTATTATTCGATGAAGGGGATCGCATGTTGAGTATCGGTGGCAAAGCGGAAAAGACTGCTACCGATAACTTGCGCGAGGTGATTGACCGCTGCCGCGAGGATTTGCCCGGTGCGTTATTTATGTATGCCGTCCCTCCAGATTTTCTTCATACCATTGTTCCCAAGTATCCTGCGTTGCAGCAGCGTATCCAGGCTGCCAACTACTTCTCGCGTGCTAATCCGTTCAGTCCACAGATTGATCTTGAACATCTTGATGTTTCTGATGAAAAACTGCTGGCGCAAATTGGCTATCGCTTGCTGCCCATTTTCGAGATTGCTTATGGTCTCAAACTAGATAGTGAGATGCAAGCTGAGAATATTCAAATCTTCTCTGAAGCGGCTCGTAATTCCTATTTGGCAATCAGCCATCGCCGCTTGTTTGTAAAAGCGTTAGTCACTGAATGGTTTCGGCAGAAAGAAGAAACTGAAGGCGTGATACAACCGGATTATGCTGCTGCTGTCATCAAAGGACAAAGCGACGCACTAAGCCATCTGGCAGACGAAGAACAGAGTCCGTATTAGGGGCGTCCGGTGGAATCACAAATCGTTTATCATCCGCAATTCGGCGGCGGAAAACTGCTCAAGACGTATATGGGCGGTTTCGAGTGGGAAGTACAGTTTGAGTCTGGACGGCGTTTTCGCTTGCCAGCAAAAGAATTTAGCGCAGAGTCTTTTGCCGCTGTGCAAGGCGAACGTATCATCCTGCCTATTCCCCAGCGCTCATCCGCCTTAGAAACAGATCAGTTTCGCGCACGTCAGACGCTAGAAGCATTGCGGGTCGGGATTGTACCGATACAAGATGCTGAAACACTAACGATAGGTTTAGAAGCAGAACGAGTTACTCTCAATCGAGCTTTTGATCGCAGTCAAGAGCATGGTGGGGATGTCATCGCCGTGATTGGGGATTATGGTTTTGGCAAAAGCCACTTCATTGAGTTGGCTGCACAGCGAGGACTACACGGCAACTTTTGTATCGCCAGCGCCAGTCTTGATCTTGTGGAAGTCCCTCCCGGCAAAGCTCATAAAATCTATGAAGCACTGGTTACATCACTGCGTTACCCCGATACCACTGAGCGTGGACTCTATCCCCTGTTGAAAAAAGCGCTCGACAAGCCAAGTATCATCAGCGAATTCGTTCGTTTATGTCCGCGTGAGCCGAAGGACTGCCCCCTGGCGTCGGCATTACTGGCGCTGCAAGACTGTCCTAGCCAAGTGGCGTTTGAGGAAATTGCGCAGTGGCTCAGTGGACAGGTCAAACCACAAACTGAGATGAAAACCTGTTTGAAGAAACCGCCACGTTTATATATGACGGGGGAGATTGCACGACAATATAGCTATTTGTTGACGGGTATTGGTGTGCTGGCAACATTAATCGGTTACAGTGGGTTGGCGGTTTTGATTGACGAGTCAGAACATTATTCCCTGCTGCGTTCTAGCCAACGTGAACGTGCTGATTCGTTCTTTAAAGCGATGATTGTCAGCGCATTAGGCTTGAACAACGGACGCATTGATGCGCGCAGCATCCCTGACAATGCCCGCGTTGAATATCCGCTGATGTATGCTTCTGAACCGCATTTGTTATTTCTGTTTGCTCTGACCGAGAGTGAAGACCGAATGCCTGTGGGAACATGGCTTGCACCCACGCATATCGTGCGTTTAGATGACCGTTTTATTGAGAAAGATATACGCGAATTTTTCAAAACGTTGCTGCGCTACCATGCTTTAGCCTATGATTATTCGCCAGTACGTGAGCGCTACGAGCAAATAATCATTGACGCGCCGGCAATGCTCTCGCGCGCCTTAAACCAGCACCGTATTAATTTGCGACAGTTGATTCGCAATGCCGTTACCGTGTGCGACTTGCTTTACTTACATGCAGATTATGCTCTATCTGATTTAC
>CALMZT010000927.1 GCA_937870805.1 uncultured Chloroflexota bacterium | reverse complement strand
CGAGAGGATAAAGATCGTTTCCAAATACTGCGGCTCAATCCCGATGCCATTATCCTGAACGGAGAAAATCCACTCATTATTCTCACGCTTCACGCCCACATGAATCTTGAGTTTCTGTTCACTGCGATATTTGATTGCATTACCCACCAGATTTTGAAACAGTTGGATAATGAGCCGTTCATCAGCGCGCATTTGGGGCAGTGGATCGCTGGTAATTTCCGCTTCAGCTTCATCAATGGAAACTGCCATCAGTTTACATACTTCGTCCAACGCCTTTTGCGCTGAGATCATGGTGAAGTTATGCGGCTGGGTTTCAACGCGCGAGTACATCAGCAGCCCGTTAATCAAGTCTTTCATGCGCGCCGCGCCATCGACGGCGTAAGCAATGAATTCGCGTCCCTCGTCGTCCAGCTTGTCCGTATAGCGGTTTTCGATCAACTGTAAATAGCTGCCGACCATGCGCAGCGGCTCCTGTAAGTCATGCGACGCGACATAGGCAAACTGCCGCAGTTCCTCATTGGAGCGCTGCAAGTTTAAAGCATAGTGCGCCAGATCCTCTTCTGTCTTTTTACGAGTAGTAATATCGCGCGCGACCCATAGAATCGTGTCCTCAAGCATAGGTGACATAGTGGCGATGTACCACGCATTTTTCCCGTTGTCAGCAATGTTGTATTCGACATTCGTGGTCTGCTGTGTCGTCAATGCAAGCTGAATGGAATTCACGAAGGCATCGGCTTGCGTCGGAGGAAACACGTCATAAACCGTCTTGCCGAGCAGCTCATCAGAAGGCTTGGACAAGGGGGAATGCCGCGTCGGCGCGATTTTTAGATAGCGCCCCTTTGCATCGAGCACCGCAATACTATCGTTGATGGCTGAGAACACCGCCCGTAGTTCAGCTTCTGAGGCTTGCAGCGCCGCCGTGCGTTCCTGAACTTTCTGTTCCAAATCCTCCTCATGACGATGCAGTTCCTGTAAAACCTCGTTGTTTTCCAGGACTATGGCAGTTTCTTTCGCAAAGATCGTCAGCAGGCTCAAATCATCATCCACAAAAAGCGAATTATGTGCCAGAAAGACTAGCAGCAAGCCGTCGGCGTGTTCGGTGGTTGCGATAGGTGCAATGAGCAGCATCTCAGTGTGAGCAGCTTCCATCATACGTGCCGCTTCGCCGCTCAAGCCTGTTGATGTCGAAACCACTGTCGATTTCTGGTCGCTCCACGCACCTTTGATGGCATCTACATCATTCAAATTCACAGTGGAGAGCGCTGCGGCTTCGGGCGTCGGCTGCAATACAAACTGCTGCTTTTCTTCGTCCCATAGAATCACGACAGCGAGATGAGCACCCATCGCCTGCGTTACCGAGCGACAGAGCTGGTCAAGAATTTCGACTAGCACTTTCTTTGCAGGTTGTTGAGCGTGCTGCAACAGATAGTCACGCAGTTCAGCAAGCTGCCATCCTTGGCGCAGCCAACGCGGCGTTGCAAAGCTCAGATAGAAGAAGATGACAGACAACATGGAGAGAATCTGATTGAGTATCAAAACGAGGGGTCTGAAAACGGGTGCGACGATCTGGATACCGGCTAAGAAAAGCACTGCCGCCAGCAAAGCGGAGCCAGCCGCCGCGAACTGAAGCCGATGGCGGACGACGCCCGTGCTGGCAAATGCGCCACGAATGAAAGCATTTACCGCATAGCCATCGACGACGACAAAATATGCCACAATCGCCAGAATCACCAAGGGTGGTGTCTGCGTTGGGAAAAGAACCCACAGCACCTCAGAGATCATGAAACCAACGAGGGCGAACCGCTGAATCCAGAGAGGCACTGGCTGAAAGTAGCGGAACAAACGCAGCAGCAGAAACGGCTGGGCGATCAATGCCAATGTGCCTAGCAGCGTTAGAAATGGCAAATCAATGCCCGTGACACTCCTGAACGATGCGACCATAGCAGTCGCCGAGAGGGATAAAAACACTAAGGCAATGTCACGCCGTATCTTTCCACCATGTCGTAGATAATCGACAAGCGTGAGTAGAAAAAGCACGATGTAAAAAGTGCGCGTAAGCTGCGTAAAAAAATCAATTACGGTCATGTCACAAGGAACCCGACATCAATGAACATGCGGAAAAAAGCATCCTGGCATCCTGAGAAACGTCGCTTTCCATACAGCGATGTTAAAAGCGCCTGCTATCCACTGATTGGCAAAACCCTCACACAATAAGGCTGTGGAGTAGAGGCGCGTCTTGGGTTTGTCATTCACAAAAGAATTGCCTGCCACAACGAATTGTTTTCATGTCATGCTTGCCGCATGGTAAACGGCGGCACTTCCTTCATTATCGCATAAAAACAAATTCGGAGCTTACAGGCACCGTTTCAGACAACTCATCCATTGGGTTGTAGGATTTCTTAACAATATTATATAGGACAGGGATCATTATTCTATGCTCCCGTTGGCTGAACTTAAATAGGTCAAGTGGGTGATAAAGCTCATCTATAGCTATCGCTACTCGACTATTTCAAAAATAAGCCACCTTACCTATCTCCAAATACGCCAGGCGGTGCATCCAGACTCAATATCTATTGGATTATTGTTGAGATATGGTTCGTGCCTTGATTGTGCATTATCCACCGAAAGGAGCGCCTCATGCCTTGGACACCAGGCAGTTATCCTCCATCCATGAAAAACCTTGATGCTCAAGTGCGAGAAAAGGCAGTAGAGATTGCCAATGCGCTGCTAGAGGAAAATTACCAGGAGGGTCGTGCAATTGCCATTGCGATTGCTGCGGCAAAGAAATGGGCGGAGAACTCGGCTGACCGAAAAACAAGCGGCGAACGCCTGCACGTTATTCCCCATCCTCAAGGCTGGGCGGTGAGGCGAGCGAATGCAGAACGAGCCAGTTTCGTCTTCAACACAAAAACACAGGCGCAAAACAAGGCGATACAGATGGCACGTGACGAGAATCGAACCGTCGTCATTCATGATGAAGATGAAGAATTTGAGAGTCAAAGCGCTTCTGCCTCATCAGTCCTCAGTTGAAATTGAAAGAGTCACATCAATAGGAGGTGTCACATGTCCGGTGTTTGGGATCAAATGGCTGGTAAGTGGAAACAAGTTAGAGGTGAAGTTCGTACCCAGTGGGGTAAATTGACGGACGACGACCTGGAACAGATTGCAGGCGAACGCGATAAACTCGCTGGCAAAATCCAGGAACGTTATGGGATTGCTAAAGAAGAAGCCAATCGCCAGATCGACGAATGGGCGAATAAGCTTAAGGTCTAGCGAAACATTTATAAACGCTTCTGCGTATCTATTTTCGAAGGTCGCTCAATCTGTGGCGACCTTTGCGCCAATAAGTAATCTATAAGGAGAACAAAAATGAGTGACCGTATGTACTACAGCCGTGAAGCAGAAGAACGTGCCTTGCAGCAGCGTACCGCGATGGCAGTAGCAGTGCTGGTGATGGGTCTCGGCATCGGTGCCATTCTGGCGCTGCTGTTTGCGCCTCGCAGCGGCGAAGAAGTTCGCAAAAGCATCGGCAAGCAGGTAGATGGTGTTTACGATAGTGGACGCCACTCAACCGGATCAGCACTGGATACCCTGCGTAAAGAATTTGATCGGCTGCGCTCAGACGTGGAAGACCGCCTGAAGAACCTCACGTAAACAGCAATATTTGTTTCTCCTTGCAAGGACGCAGACGGTCTGCGTCCTTTGAAGGATGCTCACATCGCAGGTTTGCCACTCAATGAGGGGGCGGCTTAACGATAATCGGTGGCTGTGGTTCACTGAGATCTTGTGACTGCAAAAGGATACCGCCCTCAACCCTAACTGGTGTCACTTGCGCTTTGCGTGGCTCGAAAACTAGATGCTTCATGATGATCGCCACAGTCCCTGCCACAGGAATTGCAATCAACGCCCCCGTAATACCATTCAATCGAAACCCCATCGCAATAAACACGATGACGAGAATTTCATCAAACGCAGAACTCTTCGCCATGATACGCGGTGACAGGAAGTAGTTCTCGATCTGTTGAATGAGGAATGTAACCACAAACACTTCGACGGCGGCTGAAGGCGAAGAAAGAAGTGCTAACCCTGTTCCAGCGACCACTCCAATTAGGCCGCCAATAATCGGAATAGCTGTCGCCAATCCGTAGATAAAACTGATCGTCGCTGCCCCCGGCGCACGCAGCAGGGTCAACGCCGTAAAACATAACAGCCCCACAATGATAGAAACCAGCACAATGCCTCGCACATAAGCGCCTAGCCCATACTCAATTTCATCCAGGATGGCACGTGCCTGACCTTGCCTGCTGAGAGGCACAAAGTCAACCAAAAATTGTTCAGCCCTTTCCCTTGAGGTGATCCAATAGATACCCATCACGATAATTAGGATGAAATCACCTAAGAAGTTACTGATATCAGAGATCAGGGTTGGAAAACTCGTCCGAATGTCCGTCACAAAGGTACGCACAGAATCGCGGATCGCCTGCGGGTCAATGTCCAATTCAACTTCCGAGCCTGTGTTTTGGCTAAAAAATCGTTCTACCCATGACTGAGCGACAATGATGCGGTTCGCGAGCCGATCATCATTTTGGAGATAAGCGGCAAATTGGTTCACTACGGGTGGCAACACTGCGACCAGCATCGCGATTGTGATAAAAGCCATCGTGCCATACACGATGAAGATAGCAAGTGGTAGTGGAAGCTTGTAATTTCTGTGAAGCCGCATAATCGCCGGACGTAATGACGACGATGCCAGAATAGCGATCATCAGGACGATCCAGACGTTAATCGTTAAAGCAAATAAATAAATGAGCCCCAACACGGCGACGACAATGAGGGTACTACGAAGAGTCTGATAGCCAGTCATGGGATTACCTTCTTCGATTGCTATATAAAAGAAAGAAGCCCCAGAATACTCTGAGGACTCAATCATACAGGAATTAACTAATCCCTGCTCGTATTTCGAACGCTTCTGTTCGTTATGCGGTTCTGCGAATCATCCGCAGCAGGGCGATTAAAATCACAGCGCCGATGAATGCGGTCAAGATGCTAACCAGGTTGAGACCTGATACACCACCGCCGATATTCAGGGCGTTTAGGATAAAGCCGCCGATGAAACCGCCGATAATGCCGACGATGATGTCTTCCATCAGCCCTTGCTGCCGATTAGTCTTCATCACCATGCTGGCAAGCCATCCTGCGATTGCCCCGACTACGATCCAGATGAGAATCCCGACTAGATCCATTGCAATTTCTCCTTTGTTAACATATGCAAAACGATCAAAATGTTCAAGTCGCCCGTGAGCGACTCCGGCGCAAGTGCGCTACAAATGAAAATCTACTTAAGCGTGACAGCGTGACAAAACAAGTTTGTCGACGTGTTGGAAGAGGGTTGCCGAGTCAAATGGTTTAAGCATCAGATCTTCGACGCCCATCGCATTCGCAAATGCTTCATCCTCCTGGCTGTCACGCAGGAAGAGTACAGCAGGCATCCCTGATTTGCCCAGACGGACGCGCGCCGCTTCGAGCAGTTGTTTGCCCTCGACCTCTGGTCTTGTAAAATCACAGATCAATACCACTGGCTCGATCAGGTCCAGCAGCCGCAGCGTCTCAGCCACATTATTGCTTGACTGGACGCGATAATTTTTCTGTTGCAGTGTATCGCCGATCAAGGAGAGCACATCCGCATCATCACCTACAATCAGTACACAATGGCTTACGACTGCCTGTTCCGAAGTCCGTGTACGCAACCAATTCTTTAACATTTTAAGATCTCCCCATGTGCAGCGTTATGATGCTGCGCAACTGATGTTTATGAGCTACGGTGATGAGGCGGTTTATTTTGCCTCTTGCGCGTGGAGGGTGCCCGTCTCCTGGACATCCACGCATACGCCATCTAACTTTGTAGGCAGACGGTCATTAGGCGAAAGCTCCGAAAGTGGAACTTTTTTATCGACGACAACGACAATACAGACTTCATCTTTATACTGACCGTTTTTCTTTCCTCGCCCAACGCCGACGCCTAAGACGTGTGCTTTATTTAGCAGTTCAGTTTCATGTCTTACTCTGACGATCATCGCCTGATTGGTCGCTTGTTTATTCA
>CALMZT010000926.1 GCA_937870805.1 uncultured Chloroflexota bacterium | reverse complement strand
CATCGACGGGGCGGTCGCCGCGGTGCGTGAGGTGGCGGCGCTCGGCGTGCCCCTGGCGGTGGCCTCGTCCTCGACCCGCCGCCTGATCGGCGCGGTGCTTGAGCAGGCCGGCGTCGCCGCCCTGTTCGCGGTCACGGTGTCCAGCGAGGAGGTGGCGCGCGGCAAGCCGGCGCCGGACGTGTACCTGGAGGCCCTGCGCCGGCTCGGCGTCACCCCCGCCGAGGCGACCGCGGTGGAGGACTCGGCCGCCGGCCTGCGCGCCGCCCACGCGGCCGGCCTGCGCGTGATCGCCGTTCCGAACGCGGCCTACCCGCCCGGCGGGGACGCCCTCGCGCTGGCCGACGTCGTGCTGCCGTCGATCCGCGCGTGCGCCTGAGTTAGGAGCAACCTGCCATGCTTGAAGACAGCCTGACCGCACCAGCACCCGCACCGCAGCCAGTAACCCTGAAGGAACGAGCTGAGGGCACCGCTGAGCGTACCTGGCACCGCTTCCGCCGCCACCGGATGGCGATGGTGGGAATGATACTTATTGTTCTCATCGTTGGTCTGGTCGCCTTCGCGCCATGGGTCACACCCTATCAACCCAATGAGCAGGAGATCAGAAATCGCCTCCAGCCGCCAAGCGTCGCACACCCCCTGGGTACCGATGAGCTGGGGCGCGATGTCTTTGCCCGCGTGCTCTATGGGGGGCGCGTGTCGCTGACCATTGGTCTGGCAGCAATGGCAGTAGGCATGAGTGTGGGGACACTGGTGGGTGCCATCAGCGGCTACGTCGGTGGACGTACCGATGCCGTCATTATGCGGCTGGTGGACGTTCTCATCGCATTCCCCACCCTATTCCTGCTCATTATGCTGGCTTCGTTTCTTGGCTCCAGCCTCATCACCATCATTCTTGTCATTGGTCTGCTCTCGTGGATGCGCGTGGCGCGACTGGTGCGTGCCAGCTTCCTGAGTGTGAAAGAACGCGATTTTGTGACAGCCGCTCACGCGCTGGGCTGTGGTCACTTTCAAATGATCTTCCGGCACCTGCTGCCCAACTCGCTCGGTCCTATCATTGTCGCCGCGACGATTGATGTCTCTGCCGCTATTCTTACCGAGTCGGCGTTGAGTTACCTGGGTCTGGGCGTACAGCCGCCGCAAGCAACTTGGGGCAACATGCTGCGCTTTGCCCAGGAACAGATGGCTACCGCCCCGTGGACGGCGATTGCTCCCGGATTCATGATTTTTCTCGTCAGCATCGCCATCAACTTCATCGGCGACGGGCTGCGCGACGCCTTTGACCCTCGGCAGCGTTGAGCCAAAGGGCATCCATCATGCCCAACATCGAACGCAGCGTCATCGGCGCGCCAGCCACGCCAGCAGCCACACCACTGCGACATTGCCGAGCAAAAACAGCGTCGTCTGACCGATGTTCTCAGGCGCAAAGCCGCCGTAGATCAAGCCGAAAATCGAAATCCCTATCGCGTAAGGAATGGACAACATGCCCGCGACAATCGCCTGCCGCCGCGTGCTGCATCCCACCGCCAGCACTGTCCCCATTGAACCTGCGAACAGCGTCATCGGCATAATGGTATAGCCCCACAACAGCAGATATGCCCGCACATCATATGCGCCATACAGTACCCATCCGACGACAGCAAGGATCACGCCGCTGATGAGCAGGCAGAAAAGCAGCAGCACGCATACGCCCAACACTTTGCCTGTGAGATAGGTCGCTTCACTCACGGGCAAACCGCCGAGCAGTTCTTTGGTCTGTGTGCGATGGTCATAGGGAAAGGTTTCTGCCGCTACTAAAGGCGCGCCCGCGATCAACTGCCACAGCGTCGGGAAAATGCCGAAGCTCAGCGCGTTCATGAAATCCGTCACGACCTCTGGTGGCGCACCGTCCATGCGCTGTACAGCGAACAACAGGGCGGTGAATGCAAGCGTATAGGCGAACACGATTACTGCCAGCCCGCGCCGCCGCCAGCCCATCAGAGCTTCGTACCAGATGATTCCGCTGAGTTTTGTCATGGGGTTTCCTGTTATTGGTTATTCGTTGTTCGTTATTGGTTTTTAGTTGTTTGTTTTCAGTTCACAGTTATCAGTTGTCAGTCAGAAGGAATATCGTGAGCGAACATATAACGACTCGGTTGCCATCGCCAGACGTTCAAAACGTCCGGCTAAGGATGGTTTGGAACCCTTGAAAAGGGTTGTTTTCACGCTGTATGTTGGCTCCCCAACCTCTTCAGAGGTTTTCCAGATTTTGTCTAGCGGCGGGTTTTGAACCCGCTGCGAGAATCCATAAAGCGTAATTTTGATGCCTGAACCACGTTGGTTCGCCCCGACATCTCCACAATGTTCGCTGCTTTCCGCAGATTTGCGCATTGAAAACTAACGACTAATGACTAACGACTAACGACTAACTGCTTCTCAACATCCGTTCTTCGCTGCGCGTGAGCCACGCTGCGCTGACGATCAACGCCAGCCCGCCGACGATCAAACAAACGCGGTTCAGGATATACAGGTTCATCGGCACTTCGTCAGGCTGCAAAAAGGGATACAGCGGCGAGAGCAGCGGGTAGATATTGACCAGCAGCGCACCGCCGATCAGCGTTGCGAAGAACAGCAGTATCATCACCAGCAGCCCGAACGCCGCGCGCCGCGTCAGCACCGTAATGCGCGTGACCATGCCCGCCGCCAGCAGCGCAGGCGCAAGCCAACGCACTGTTCCCAGCAGCAGATTGTCGCCCGCCAGCCATGACACGGTGATGACTGCCGCCAGCGTGCCGATGCCGCCGTAGACTGTGAACAGCGCCGCCAGCCGTTCCAAAAGCACGTAATACAGCGGGCGCGGGCACGCTGCCAAAATTTCCAGCGATGGCTCATCCTCTGGCGCGAAGGCGAACGCCGCCTGCATCCCGATCATCAACGTCAGCATAATTTCTGCGACGCGCACACTCAAGCCCGGCAGTCCGGGACCGCCATCACGAGCCGCGTTTGTCGCCGTCAACAGCAGCCCGATCAGCAGTGCTGCCAGCGTCCCCGCCGCCATTTGCCAGCCAACATTGCGAAACGCAGCGCGCCACGCCAGCGTCCAATGCTGCTTGAAGACCACGTAACTCGCTGGCGCAACCACGCCGATGCTCAATACCAGCGCACTGAACAATGCATAGGGTTCGCAGGCGATGCGCTTGCCGTCTATCCATCCGGGACAAACAGTCGTCATGTTCTGCGCCATGATCGTCACTACTGTTAATCCTATAAGCAGCATCGCCAGCCATAGTCCCCAACTCGTCGTGCTGGATAACTTGCTGCCGATCAATTTGCCTATATCCATGATTTTCCTCTGGTTCTCTGCATTCTCTCGGTGTTCTCGGCGTCTCGGTGGTTCAATCTTTTCTCTTTATCCTTTGCGATCTTTGCGCCTTTGCGGTTCAAATTCCCCTTCGCAGCAGATTCTCCTCGCGCCCGGCAAGCCACAGCGCCAGCGCGCCCATCATCACCCCCAGCACCCCGAACAGCACGCGCATGTTCCCATCACTCAACACATCCGGCACAAACGATGGCACGCCACTCAGCGCCGATACATGCCCAATGCACAGCGCCGCCCACAACCCCATGCTCACCAGCACACCCGCCAGCGGGTCGTTGAACACCACGCTCGTCAAAAACGCCAGCGCTGACAAAAATGCCATCGGCGCAAACCACGCCAGCACCAGCGGCATAAACGAGATGTCAGGCGTCAGCAGCACCGCCGCAGCACTCGCCGCCAGCCCCAACGCCAAATCGAAGCCGAACACCAGCGCCATGCGCGCCAGCAGCACCAGACGCGGCGATACGGGTGTGCTCATCAGTAGTTCCGTCGGCGGGTCGATGTCTTCACCATAAATGAAGGCGATGCCCAGCGCCGCGACGATGGGCGCAACGATCACCAGCGCGATCATGCCCGTCGAGTAAGTCATCACGGTGACGAGTGCGCCGATTGCCATCATCAGCGCGGACGCCAGCCAGATCGCGCCGCGCACGATCCGCATCTGAGCACGCAGCACCGCCGCCGCCAGCCGCCATATATCGCGTCGGGTGTGTAGGGGCACACCAACGTAAGCGAAGCGGCGTGCGCCCGCGTCCACCATCTCCTTCATATGTGCCATCTTCGCCTGATCGACGGTTGGTGCTGACCATTGGTTCAAAAAGCGCCCGACTTCCAGCAGTGACTCAACATCGGCTTCGTCGCTCAAGTCCTCTTGCAAGCGCCGTAAGTTGCGTTCTTCGGGGTTCATGCTTGTTTCTCCATGATCGTGCGCAGCCGCCGCAAGCCAATCGACAGCCGCGACTTCACTGTGCCGAGCGGAATCTCCAGCGCCGCCGCGATGTCTGCCAGTGCCAACTCCTGATAGTAGTACAGCACGACCACCTCACGCTGATGCTCCGGCAGCGCCGCCAGCGCCTTCGCCACTGTGCGCGCCTCGTCGTTCGTCAGCGCCGCATCTTCGGGCAGCGCGTCATCTGTCACGAGATCAAAATCCTCATCAGCGCTGTCGGTGTAGCGCGTATCGGCGCGTTTGTAGTGATTGCGTGCCAGATTGGTCGCAATCGCATACAGCCAGGGCTTGAACGGACGCGGGTAGGTGTAACCGGCGATGCCGCGCAGCGCATGGAGAAAGGTTTCCTGGGCTAAATCCTGCGCCAGCGAACGATCTCCACTCGCCAGCCGGTAGAGATAGCCAAGCAGCAGGTCATAATGACGCTCGACCAGTGCCGCCAGCGCTGCGCGATCCCCATACTGTAACTGCTGTGCGAGTTGTTCGTCGGTTGCTGCGGCCATGCCCGTAAACCAGTGTCCGAAATCATCCTTCTAAGCCTAATACAAGATGGGTCACGGAAAGTTCACGGGTTTCGCCAAAGTTGTGGCTCTAACGTCCGTTGGGGCTGAAAAGGCTTGTGCGGTATTCAAATTCCTGGCTGGCTGCGCCGCTGTAGGTTCAAAACCTACAGCTACGACAGGAATTTTTAAACCTCTAAGAAGCCATTTGAATATTAAAGAGCAAGACGCTTGAGTAAGATATGAATAGAGGCAAGGTAAATCATGCCTTCACTACTGCGCATACATTCCTCGTAATCTTTGCTTAAACGACGATAATGAGCCAGCCAAGCAAACGTCCGTTCAACAACCCAGCGTCTAGGTAAAACAGCAAAGCCTTTCTGGGTAAGGGGCGGTGCGACAATCTCCAAAATGGTTTGGATCGTTTGGCAACACCAAGCAATGAGTGCGCCTCGGTAGCCGCCGTCAGCCCAGATTTTCAACAAGCGCAAACGCAGCATGGGTAACAGAGACGCCAACAGCAGTTTTGCGCCATCGCGGTCTTGAATGTTGGCGGGGTGAACCACCACTTTTAACAGATGGCCTAGCGTATCGACCAGGATATGGCGTTTGCGTCCCTTCACTTTTTTACCCGCATCATAACCCCGCTCTCCCCCCACTTCAGTCGTTTTCACACTTTGACTGTCCACAATGGCTGCGCTGGGATGCGGACAACGCCCCTCAACCCGCCGTGCCTCATAAACCAATGCGCGGTTCACTTGTTCCCATGTCCCGTCCAAACACCATTTTCGGAAATGATAGTACACACTTTGATAATGCGGGAATTCTCCAGGTAAGTTTTTCCACTGACAACCCGTTTTGCCAATATACAACATCCCATTTACGGCTTCACGCATGTTGATTTCTAGCGGTCTTCCCACTCCATTTTGATTTATCGGCAACAATCCCTCAATCAGTTCCCACTCCCTATCGCTCAAATCACTGGTGTATTGCTTCGTCCTGTGACACACTTGATCTGTTCCTGTTCGGTTGTCGTTGGTTTGGTTCGCACCTCCAATTCTACCGAACGGGAATTTTCAAATGGCTTCTTAGACAGGTGGTGCAGGATAATATCTCTCTATCCATATCAATCGAGTGGTGGCGAAGGTATCAGGACTTGCTCAAACAAGCTGTAGCGCCGCTGACTCCCGATCAATTGGCCTTTCGCTTAGGCACACAACGCTCGGTGGGCGAGCTTATTGCCCATATAATAGCGGTCAGGGTTTGGTATCTTCACGGAGTCATGGGCGAAGGAAG
>CALMZT010000925.1 GCA_937870805.1 uncultured Chloroflexota bacterium | reverse complement strand
ATCAAAACGAACACGAATGATTTACCTCAACAATGGGCTTAAGCCCATTGTTCGCAGTCTAATTGATTTCTCCATTATCTATGCAAGCGACGACAGCGTATTTATCTTTCGGGGGTGTGGTATAGCTACAATTAGGCACAAAATAGATATGCCAGGATATGATGTCTGCAAGGTGCATATCACCACCTAGTCATCATTGTTGTGCTGTAAATGCTCAATTAATTCCGCCGAATCCTCTAATAGTTGAGCGATGCTCTTAATGCTCATGGGCACGCTGCTCTTGTTACCCCGCGCATTCCATGCTGCATAGTAGGCTTCATCGTGGCTAACATCGCGCTTCACCCAATATGGAACATCCCCGTACAATTTAATCATCTTTTCAAGGCACTGAATATCAGAATCACTCAACTTCTCCAAGTTAGCCTGGCGCAAGGGTTTGACATGGTGCTGGCTCTCCACAATAAAGCCATTACTTCCATCATCAACAGCCTCTTTCATGAGATCATAAACATTGCTAGGAACTGGACCTTGAGGCATTGCTAGATAGGTTTCACCGCAGATAAATCTGCCGAAACGCTCAAGACTGGTCTTATCGGCGAAATAGAGCAGTTTATTGATGCTATGATAAGTAGGGTCATTGATTCTCTCAGCCAAGTATATGATAACCTCAATTGCTTTTTCATGATTAAACTGAGCATGTTGGTTATTTTTTGGCATTTTGTGCCTCCAACTCATTCATTTTATAGAACATATGTTCATAATACCACGAATCATGTTTTAGATTCAATGACGCATTTACACCAATGGTATTATATGTAGTCGGTGTTGACAATTATTTCGTTGACTTCAATATAGGTTTTAATTATGGACACACACTTAAAAGCACTTCTTGTCGGCTGCGGCTCCATCAGCCGTGTATGGGTGACGCCTGCGCATGACATCCCGAATTTTGAACTGGTCGGTTTTGTTGACATCAACGTAGAGGCGGCACAAAAACGCGCCGAGCAGTATGGCAAGCCTGATGTTTATGTCGGCAGTGATCTGGAAGCAGCGCTGGCACAAACGTTACCAGACATCGTGTTCGACTGTACGTTTCCTTCCGCACGCACCAGGATCGTGCTCACAGCGCTGGCACACGACTGTCACGTCTTCAGCGAGAAGCCGATGGCAGAATCAATGGAAGATGCGCGCAAAATGATCGATGCCGCAGAGCAGGCAGGCAAACTGTATGCTGTGATGCAGAACCGCCGCTACGATACCAATATCAACAGCGTAAAACTCCTGGTCGATTCGGGTACGCTTGGCGCGCTCACCGTCGTCAACAGCGATTTTTATCTTGGCGCGCACTTTGGCGGCTCCCGCGAACAATTACCGCATGTGCTGCTGCATGACATGGCAATCCACACCTTCGACGCGGCGCGTTTCCTCAGTGGGGCAAACGCGGTCTCTGTGTACTGCAAGGAATGGAACCCAAGGGGAAGCTGGTACTCACGCGATGCCGCAGCGGTGGCAGTGTTTGAACTCAACAATGGCGCAGTATACACCTATCGCGGCAGTTGGTGCGCCGAAGGGCTACTGACCACATGGGAAAGCGACTGGCGTCTCGTCGGTCAAAAAGGCACGGTCAAATGGGACGGCGCACAGGATATACAGGCGCAGGTGGTGGAAAAAACCGAAGCGCTGGTATCCACGTTTGCTAATGTGCCTATTCCGGCAGAAGCGTCAACGTGGGGCGAAGGACACAGTGCCGCCATTCGTGATTTCATCGACTGTGTGCGAACAGGTAGAACCCCGCAAACCATTTGCACCGATAATATCAAATCGCTGGCAATGGTCTTTGCCGCGATACGCAGCGCCGAAGCAGGCTGTGAAGTGAAAGTAGAATGGTAATGAGATTGCGGGGCATAGCACGCCATGCCCCTGCGGTGTCTTAATCTGCTAACAGTTCTTCGCCTTCTTCTTTTTTATCGCCGTATTGTGCGTCCCAGAGGCGTTTGTACGTTGCCTGAATGGTCAGCGTGTCGGCAACGTGGAATGGCAGCGGCGCTTCGACAGCGACAGTACCTTCGACGCCATAATCCAGCCATGCTTGCAGCAGTTCTCGGTAACGAAAATCGGCTTCGTTCAGCGGGACGTGGTTCTTTTCTCCCTTGAGGGTGTACTCGATACCGCTCATGTGGAAATGGAGATTCTTTAAGCCGGCTTCGCCCAGAATATCTTTTACTCTGTCGAGTGCCTCAGCAAATTCCGCATAGGTGTTGAACGAGCCATCACCGCGCCGCGCGTGCAGATGTGCCCAATCGATGCATGGCGCGACTCCGGGTACATCTCTGCTCAGTTCCAGCACTTCGTCCAGATTGCCGAACATGGCGGATTTGCCCATCGTCTCCGGGCGCAGCAGCACGTCCACGCCTTCGCTGCGTAGAATACCTGTAATTTCGATGAGCTTTTCTTTTGCGCGTGCATACACTTGATCTCTCGGCTGACTGTGATAGCTGCCGGGATGAAAGATGATGTCACGCGCCCCTGCCAGAAAGCCTTTGCGCGCGGCAGCCAGCAGACGTTCGTCGCTTTTGCGCATGAGTTCGTCGGTTTGGCTGTTGAGGTTGATGTAGTACGGCGCGTGAATGCTCAACGAGACGCCGTGTTTTGCAGCAGTGGCTTTGATGTCGGCGCACGTTTCATCGCTGACGCGCACGCTTTGCACCCACGCAATTTCCAGATGCTTCAGCCCCAGCAGCTTGATATGCTCAATTGCGGCAGGTGTGCCACTGGTGGGTGTCGTTTGCGGTGAGCCAACAGTTCCAAAGCGTAAGTTATGGGGGGCGGTCAATAGGAATCTCCTCAAAAAATAATCTCAAGTTATGATTATAATCAAGTTTAAGAAAGCGTTTAGCATGAACTATCGTTTGACCGATCACGCAGAACAAGAAATGGTACGGCGAGATATTCCGCGCTCTGTCGTGGAAGCCTTACTCAACAGCCCAGAACACATTGTGGAAGTTGAAGAAGGTCGAAAAGCCTACCAGTCACTCGTTGATTTTGAGGGCAAAATGTATGTTGTAAGGGCGATTGTTGAACATGAAGACCCTATCTGTTGTCGTTACTGTATACAAGACCAGCAAAATAAAGAAGTATTGGAGAGAAGCTGATGAAGATTAGCTACGATGCTGAAGTTGATATTTTACGCATCCTATTGAATGACGCCAAAATTGACGAAAGTGACGAAGCAAAACCCGGTATCATCCTTGATTATGATGTAGACGGTAACATGGTCGGCATTGAAATTCTGGATGCTTCCAAACGAGTCAGCAATCCCCGCATGATCGAGTTAGCGGTGACGGGCTAACTCTTGCGCGTGTACTCCACATTCGTCGCGTGCGTCTCGTGATAAAACGGCTGCATGATTACAGGGAGATCGAAGTCGCCGCCGTTGAGCAGCGTTTTGAGATAGGCGATATTGCGCGTGAACAGCGTGCGGTCTCCAATCTCGCCATGCGCGGGGATGACGGTTTTTATGCGCTCATCTTTTTCCCAATGTTCTAGCAAGCTAATCCACTGCTCGACAGGGCTGTCTTCGTTGACCACAGGCAGCGGCGTTTCCACCGTATCACCTGCCAGCAGTACACCCCATTCTGGGATAAAGCCGACAATACAATCCAGCGTGTGCCCCGGCAAATGATGTAATTCTAGGGTTACATCACCCAAATCAAATTGCATCTGCCCGCCGAAGGTCATCATCGGCGGCACGAGAATCACTTCGTCCCATTTGCCTGGCTGTGCAAGTTTCTTCTCCTGTAATCCGAGTGGCACGTCATTGAGAAAGCGTTCATAACAAATGTTGTGCCCGATAACTTCATGATGGCGCAGCGCCGACGTACCCCACACATGATCCCAATCGGCGTGGCTGTAGACGACCATTGTGTATTTATCATCCAGCAGCGGCAGCACAGGCTGCATATCGCGCGGGTGTGAGAGGGTATCCCACACGACAGCGCGCTTGCCGCCGATAATCACTGCACCGCGCACGTCGAATTCGTCTAAATGGAGTTCGGTGAGATAAAGGTTGGAAGCAAACTGCTGAATACTGGTCATGGAAATACTCGTGAATAAGACAAGCGCAATGTTATTATAGCAGCACACACGTTGAGAGGGGGTGGGATGCGATGACGACAGAGATGCAGTTCACGACGACAATCAATGCGCCTGTTGAGAAAGTCTTCGATTTGATTGCCGATTTAGCCCGCTACGAGCAATGGCTCTCATCGTCGAACCTGTACGGCTCGATGACAAAACTCTCCGATAATCCGGCGAAACTCGGCACCACCTACGTCGATAAGGGGAAAACCAGTGTCATGCAGGGAATGGTGACGGAATATGAAGCGCCGCGTCATATCACGTTCCAGCAGTCCACAAAGTCCAAAGTGCTGATCTTCAATATCACGGTGATTATTCGCATTCGCTACACGCTGGACAGCACCAAACAAGGAACACAGGTGCGGCGTGATATTGCCCTGGATATTGAAGGCATACCCGGTTTCGCAAAATCGATCATTATCAAGCAAATCCGCGCTGAGAATGAGCGCATCTTGGAGAAGATGAAGGCTCATTTGGAAAAGAGCAATTGACTGAATAGTGTTGTTGGTTGTTGGTTGTTGGTTTTTAGTGATTGGTTGTGAAGCTATATTTTGGAAAGGAATGATGATGCAGGATTTTAGGAAATTGGTCGTTTGGCAACAGTCACATCAACTAACGCTCGATATTTATAAGATGGCAAGTCATTTTCCGAAAGAGGAATTATATGGCTTGACCAGCCAAATCAAGCGTGCCGCAGCATCTGTACCTGCGAATATCGCTGAAGGTTGTGGACGAGAAACCAATGGTGAACTCACACGTTTTCTTTATATTGCAATGGGTTCTGCAAGTGAGCTAGAGTATCATTTGCTGTTAGCTCATGATTTAGGCTTTGTCGAAGCAAAATCTTATGATCAACTTAACATTGAACTTATTAAAATCCGTCGGATGCTGAACAACTTCATTCAAAAAACTAAAAACCAATAACCAACAACTAAAAACCAATAACTTGGAGTTCCTTATGCCTCAAACCCTCATCTACAATGGCACACTGATCGATGGCAACGGCGGCACACCGCTGCCCGATGCCGCTATTCTCATCGACAATGATCGCATCACGACGGTAGCGACGAGCAATACGCTGCCCCGCCACGACGCCGAGATCACGCGCATCGACGCGCACAAAGGCTACATTCTGCCCGGCTTGATTGACGCGCACGTCCACATCAGCATGGAAGTCGAAGACCAGCGCAAGATGATGGCGACACCGTTTTCGCTCAACTTCTACAAGCTGATCGGCTACATGCGTAATACGCTGGACGCGGGCATCACGACGGTGCGCGATGCAGGCGGCGCGGATGTGGGCATCAAGCAGGCGGTGGAACAGGGGCTAATCGCCGGACCGCGTATGCAGATCAGCGTCAACGCGCTGACGATCACAGGCGGGCACGGCGACGGTTGGCTGCCCTCCGGCTCAGAGTACCGTATCTGGGCGAACCATCCGGGCAGACCCAACGGCATTTGCGACGGCATCGAAAGCGTGCGCCAGAAAGCGCGTGGATGCTGCGGGCAGGTGCGGAAGTGCTGAAAGTCCATGCGACGGGCGGCGTCCTCAGCCCGACCGATCATCCAGAGTTCACACAGTCTTCGCAGGCAGAATTGGAAGTGATTGTGCAGGAAGGCAAGTTTCGGCGCGGCATTAAAGTCATGGCACACGCGCAGGGGTCGGAAGGCATCAAGAACGCCGTGCGCGCGGGCATTCACTCGATTGAGCATGGCATTTACCTGGATGACGAGTGCCTTGAATTGATGGTCAAGAATGGCACATTTTTAGTGCCCACGTTGCTTGCACCCGTTGCTGTAACCGAAATCCCCAACATGCCTGAATGGGGCATCAAGAAAGCCTATGAAGTCATCGAGATTCACCGTGACAGTATCGCCCGCGCACACAAGGCAGGGGTCAAAATTGCGATGGGCACGGATGCGGGCGTGATGCCGCACGGCACGAACTTGCGCGAACTCGGCTTGATGCTGGACTGTGGCTTCACGCCGATGGAAGCGCTGATCGCCACGACAAAAACCGCCGCCGAATGCATGGGCTGGCAGGATCGCGTCGGCACGCTGGAAACAGGCAAATATGCCGATGTCGTTATCACGCGCACGAACCCGGTGGAAAATATCCGTTCGCTGGAAAATCGTGACAATATCAGCTTCGTCATGAAGGGTGGACAGGTGGTAAAGGATATTAGGAAGCAGTAGAGGGTATGGCGCTCAAAGCCGTCATCTTCGACATGGATGAAACGCTGCTCGATTGGAGCAGACGCAGCGCAGACCGGCTTCAGGTGCGCCGTATGCATCTGCAAAAGCTCTACGACCATCTCGCCGCAGGACATTCGCTGCCCGATATACAGACGTTTGGTGAGATTTATATGTCCGTCCTGTCGCAGCGCTGGACTTCGATTGACCCCTCGGAAGGCAAAGCGCCGCGCTACGTAGACGTTCTGCGTGAAGTGCTGCACCGACTGGAACTCCCTGTTGATACGTTGGACTTCGTGCATCTGCAAAGCCTGATTGTCGGCTTTTTGCAATCAGGCGTGACGGCTTTTCCCGACTCTAAAAGTGTGCTCAAAACATTGCGTGCGGCGGGCATTCGCACAGGGCTGCTGACGAACGCGCCCTATCCGATGTCGATTCGTGATGTAGAGCTACAAACTCTCAAGCTGTTGGATTTGCTCGACGTGTGCATGACCGCTGAAGACGCGGGCTATCGAAAGCCGCATCCCAAGGCATTTAAGGCGGTTTTATTGCGGCTCGGCGTGTTGGCGGACGAGGCGGTTTTTGTCGGTGACGATCTGCAAGATGATATAAAGGCGCGCAGCGTGCGGGAATGCGTGCTGTGTGGATAAAACGCGCGAACGATAGCAACCCCGACGCCATCATTCCCGACGCAACGATTGATAGGCTCAGCGAACTGCTCACAGTGCTGGATGGTTGGTTTTCTGGTTGGCGTTAATTCTGCTGATCTGATGTAGAATGAGGACAGCGTTGTAGATGGAAAGAGGTTTATTATGAAATCACATTATTTTTGGATTATCCTCACGGTTATTTTGGTCATTGTAGCATTTTTGACGATGGCGCTGTCGGCAAATGCTGACTGTAACCCCGCTGATGTGGGTACATCGGGCAATGATTCGATAATCTGTGACACATCCTATCAGCCTGGAGGTACACAGGATGTACAGGGTCTTGGCGGCGATGATGTGATTGTCGTCGACTCAGGCGTGAGTGCGTTTGTGGATGTTAGTGGTGATAACACTGGTGCAGGTGTTGGCACTGGCAATGATACGATTGTCAACAGCGGCACGATCAACGGCAATCTCATTGGTGATAGTGATATGGGTGATGGCACGGGTAACGACGCGATTGTCAACAATGGTTATGCTGACAGTCTCGTTGGGGATACCAGCAATGGGGTTGGCAGTGGCAGTGATGTCCTTGTCAACAACGGCACCGTCGTCAACATGAACGGCGACAGCATTTTCAACAGCGGCAGTGGCAGCGACAGTCTGGTGAACAATGGCACGACCAACGAGATGTTTGGGGACACGACCTTCGGTGACGGCAGTGGCAACGATACGCTGGTCAACAATGGCAATGTTGTCGAAGACGTTTACGCCGATACCTATTCAGGGACAGGCAGCGGCAACGATACAGTGATTAATAACGGTGTGGTTGCAGGCAACGTCTTTGGTGACAGCGAACTAGGCAGCGGCACAGGCAATGATAACATCACCAATGGCGGCACAATCAACGGCAGCATCTATGCAGGCGGCGGCGATGATACCGTGACGATTGTCGGCAGCGGCTCAGTCGGCGGCGTGATAGATGGCGGTGCGGACTACGATGTGCTGAACTTTAACTTCACCAGCAGCGACCCCGAAGAACTGTTAGCCATCGCTCAGCAGATCGCGGCGGCGAATCCCGCGGGCGGCACGCTGACTATTCGCGGCATCGTCTACACCTGGCAGAACTTTGAGCAGCTTTCAAGTCTGCTGCTGTCACTCATACGCATCAATGGCGTCGCTGACCCATTCGCGGTCTTCTGCACGTTCGGTGGTGGCATCGATGTGTATGCGATTGTGGGTGATGATGGCGTCCTGTCGCTCACGATTTCCGCGCAAGCTCTGAGCAACGCAATAGCACGCGCGCAAGAAATCGGGACGTTCGTGCGCGTCGACAGTTCGGCAACCAGCACGGTCTATGTGTTCCCATCAGGCGAAATACAGGTAAACGCGCCCACCGGCTATGACTATGCTTTTGATTATCGCGTGCGTTGTGGCGAACTCCCGCTTCCCGGCGCTGTCGTAGAGGAAGAAGTCGAACTCGATTCGTTCGTCATCATCAACCGCCCACGCTAACGACTACTGCAACGAGACGTAAAATAAACACCCCTATCGTTAGATAAGGGTGTTTAAATTTGGGAATTATCCGTGCGTGACAGGTACTACGAGAAAGACATCAATTGCGTACCTGAATTTGACATACACCGCCCGGAATATTTGTGGGAAGCCCAGTTTATGGGTAACTATTGAGATCTCTTGAGACTACTCAGACCCCTCTGGGTATAATTTTTCCTGAAAACATTCCAATAGGAGGGAATTTGAGATGAAAAGCATTCATATCGCTGGCACTGACCTTGACGTGTCCGAAATATCCCTGGGCTGTATGCGAATCTCCGGGATGACGAATCAGGAAATCTCACACTTGATCCGTACCGCTCTGGATGAAGGCGTGACCTTCTTTGACCATGCCGATGTTTATGGCGGTGGACAATCGGAAGCGAAGTTTGCCGAAGCGCTTGATATGAATCCCGCCTTGCGTGAAACCATGCACATCCAAACCAAGTGCGGCATCCGCAAAGGGTCATTCGACTTTTCCAAAGAACATATTTTGGAAGCCGTCGATGGCAGCTTGAAACGATTGCAAACGGATTACCTGGATGTACTCCTGCTGCACCGACCAGATGCCTTGGTGGAACCGGAAGAGGTTGCTGAAGCGTTCACGATCTTGGAGGACAGTGGCAAGGTCAGATATTTCGGGGTCAGCAATCAAAATCCGATGCAGATTGAGCTGTTGACCAAATTCGTCAAGCAGAAAATTATCTTCAACCAGCTCCAATTAAGCATCACCAACACAGGCATGATCGACGCGGGGATTAACGTGAACATGGAAATTGATCCCTCGATTGACCGGGACGGCAGCATTCTGGATTACTG
>CALMZT010000924.1 GCA_937870805.1 uncultured Chloroflexota bacterium | reverse complement strand
TATTTGAACTCGCGAGCAGCACACGCCGTCAACTCACCGACGATTTTACCTATGATGGCAGTCCCGCGTGGTCGCCCGATGGCACACAGCTTGCCTTTGCCTCCGGGCGTGACGGTGATTACGACATCTACGTAATGAACCTGGAGGGTGGCGATTTACGCAATCTGACGAACAACCACGACTTCGACAACAATCCCACATGGTCGCCGGATGGGCGCTATATCGCGTTTGAGTCGAACCGCACGGGGTACGGTGTGATTTATGTCATGGACGTTGCGGCTGCGGATGCACCAGCGCGCCCGCTGACTGATGGGGACACATGGGCGGCGAATCCCGCGTGGTCACCGGATGGCACACGCATCGCCTTTGAATATTACACCAATAACTTTGCTGATATTTACGTCATCAACGTTGACGGTACAGGACTGCGCGACCTCACCAACTATCCCGAAGGCAACGACCTCAGCCCTACATGGTCGCCGGACAGCCGCCAGCTTGCCTTTATCTCGGCGCGTCGCTTTTATCGCCAGGTCTATGTGATTGATGTCACAGCTAATGAGCCGACGCCTCAAGCATTGACGCTGAATGCGACAGATAAGGGCGAACCCGCGTGGCAGCCGTAGGCACTGAGGTAACGGTAAACATGCTACAATCTATGCCGAGGTGATATCATGGCAAATGAAAATATAGGCATTAGTCCTATCGATGAAGTGTTGGATTTCCTGCTTTCACAGCCAACGGCAGAGCAGGTTGTTACCCTGCGTGCATCGGAGGCGGCACAGGAGCGCCTTCGCTACTTGCTGGATGGCAGCCGCAATAATGCCTTGAATGATGCAGAACGTAATGAACTTGAGGTCTATGTTCAACTGGATAACTTAGTCGCAAGGCTAAAAGCGCGCGCCAGATTAAAACTCGCAGAACGAGCATGACCACCTATATCCCAGAATCCCTACGTCGCCAGGTCATGGAACGCGCTCAAGAACGCTGTGAGTACTGCCGCGTGCATCAGGATGATCGGCTGTTTGCGCATGAAATCGATCATATTTACGCTGAAAAGCATGGTGGTCTTTCGCAGGAAATTAATCTGGCTGCTGCGTGCAGCGAATGTAACCGCTTCAAAGGCAGCGATTTGTGCTCACTTGACCCTATGAGCAATACCGTTGTTGAACTCTTTCACCCTCGCAGAAATCGTTGGGCAGATCATTTCCGCATCCTTGATGGAATTATAGAACCCCTTACAGCAACGGGGCGCGTCACCGCACGCTTACTGCGCTTTAATGATGCCGATGCCGTTGACCGACGACGCTTGCTCATCGAGACAGGGCGTTACCCCACATCCTGAAAAGGACGCCACATGACAAACTTCAGCGCGCGCATGGGGATATTGCTGGCATTGGTAGGAATTTTGCTAGTGACAACAGCAGGGGTGATTGGGCAAGCGCTGCCGAGCGACGGCGAAATTCGCTATATAGGGCGTGAACCTTACGGATTTTATGCGCTGGATGTCGATCATGGCGTGTCGCTGCGGCTGGCGCGCCTGACGCCTGATCTGGTGACGAACTTCTATTTCCAGTGGTCGCCGGATGGACGCTTCGCCAGCGCGCAGCTCATCACGACGGGCGAACAGATGGTACTCAGTACCGAGACAGGGGATACGCAGTGGCTAGGCGTCGTGTCGCCTTCTTGGTTCAGTGATGGCGCAGGCACGTATTTTCACGCGCGCATGGCATGGGATACGCCGTCGAGAGTGTACGTCGCCAACGCCGCTGGCAGCGCATGGCGCGCGCTGACGCCCGATGATGGCGTGAATTATTTTGAGCCTGAGGCTGCGCCAGATGATCGAACTATCGCATTTCTGAGTTCCGAGAGTAATCTCTACTCGATGCGTACAGATGGCAGTGCGTTGAAGCTGCTGTTTGATGCCGATGCCACATTACACTTCCCGCGCTGGTCGCCCGATGGCAGGCAGCTTTCGGTGGTGCAGCGCACGACCACCGGCTCAAATATCTATCTGATGAATGCCGACGGCAGCAGCCTGCGCCTGTTGGTGTCGCTCACGTCGTATATCTACTTCTGTGAGTGGTCGCCACAGGGAGGGGATTTGCTGATCCTTTCGGGCAACGGCGAGTATCGGCTGCAAGTGAACATCATTGACAGCGTGACGAGTGAGATCAGGACGGCGCTGCGCAGCGTCAGCACCTTCTCTTCAATGCCCAACTGGTCGCCCGATGGACGCTACATTTACGCGACAGGGGTTTTAGAAGGTGCGCAGAATGACCGCGATACGTTCATCTATGCTGCGAACGCACAGCAGAATTCACAGATCGTTGAGCAGTCGTTTATCGAATGGTCGCCGGATGGACAGCGGATTGCCTATGTGGACGCCGCAAATGCCAATCATGAACAGATTTGTATCCGCTACGTAGAGGATGCAGCGCCTTCGCGGTGTTTGTCCGTCGTTAGGGGCGCGAGTTCGCTGCGCTGGCTGCCGTAGCTTTGGCTAAACCCCGCCTGCCATCACGACTTGCAGTTCGCGCGTCGAGGTCGGCAGATCGAAGTAGGGCAGGCTGGCGCGCATGTCTTCGACGTGATCCATTTCCAGCGTCATCGTCACCGGGCGGCGCAGTTGGCGCACGCGCTTGAGCAGCGAGTTGTAGTCCAGCACGCCGTCGGGGAAACCGCGATGCACGTCGAGCTTGCCGTCGTTGTTGTTCATGTGGAAGTGAAGCAAGTACGGCTCCATCGTCCGCAGCCAGACTTCAAACGACAGCTTTTCGTCCTGCTGAATGGAAAACAGATGCGCGTGTCCCACGTCGATGCAGGCGCGCAGATAGGGGTGATTGATCTCGCGCAGCAGATCACCAATGATATAGGGGTCAAACTCCCACATGTTTTCGATGGCGATGGTCACGTCATGTTCCTGCGCGTATTCTGCCATGTCGTGCCAGAAGACGAGGTTGCGTGCGTGCCAACCCTGACGATAT
This sequence comes from uncultured Chloroflexota bacterium, assembly GCA_937870805.1. Lineage (GTDB taxonomy): Bacteria > Chloroflexota > Anaerolineae > Aggregatilineales > Phototrophicaceae > JACAER01. The sequence continues at coordinate 691 of CALMZT010000924.1, read as the reverse complement.
TCAGGGTTGTGGATAGCGGCGATAAAGTTGGCGTGGAACATAATACAGCGTGCGTTGAGTTCAGACGCGATGTGAATGCCATGCTTATAGCGTGCTCTGCAAATTTCGTTGATGCGCTTGTCGGGGCTGCCGGGTGCCATATCGAGGAACGGACCATGCATCGTGATCGGACCGCGCACCATGCGCAGCGCTTCCTTATAGTCGTGCAGCAAATCTTCCCAATCGCCGTCCAGCACATCGGGGAAGGCAAACGCCATCACCTCAATGCCCAGGCGATACTGTGCTGCTATCCGCACACATTCATCGAAGTTTGCTCGGTTCGCGCTCAGAAGCACTTGATCCACGATTGTTACGCCTTACCAACCATTTCCAACACTTTGAGCATACATCAAAGGCGTAAAAAATAGACTATAGGACTGGTTATAAATCCGTTACATCGGCGTTAGAAAGTAACAACCTTTAATGTGTGACAGGCGCATAGCATAATGCATTTTACGCTATGCGATTAACCCCTATCCCCAACTTCACAAGGGTAGGTTTTTAATGCTTGCCTCAACAACCCGTTCAAAGCATACCACCCTTAAGCCTGTTTCGATGCTCAAACGCTCCGCAACATAGGGCGATTGCATCAAAATCACGAATTGGGTCAAGGAAGGTCAGAAACGTCATTGTAGGGGCGAACCTGTGTGTT
>CALMZT010000923.1 GCA_937870805.1 uncultured Chloroflexota bacterium | reverse complement strand
GCTTGATACGAACGCAGCGATTGCGTTGGTTGAGGGAGATGTTGCGATTGCACAGCTACTCCGAAATTCACCAGCCGTTTTTGTGCCGATCATTGTCTTGGGTGAAATGTATTTTGGCGCTGAAAAGTCAGGACGGGTAGAAGAAAATTTAAAGCGGGTTGATGAATTTGTTAAAGGTCGCTCCGTAGTCTTGTGTGACGTCGAAACAACGCGCATTTATGGACGTGTCGCACAGCAATTGAAGGTCAAAGGTCGCCCTATTCCTAAAAACGATATGTGGATAGCGGCGATTGCACTACAGCACGGCTTAACAGTCGTGACACGCGATGCACATTTTCAGGAAGTAGATGGGTTGACAGTACAGAGATGGTAAACGCTTCTTGCCGTGATCTAAAACATCCTGCTGCCGAAACTCCAAGTCCGTTTGAATGTGATATGCGATCCTTGTGAGTACAAGAATATGGCTGATGAAACCCTACGTAACGAATTAGAGAGTCATATTATCAAAACTGAGTGGGATGTTGATACAAGCCTATCTGATTTAGCTTGGCTTGAGTCGAATGAATTAGAGGCATTTCTGAAAGCATGGCGTGATTTAGTAAATTATTATGCTTCTCATGCGGATGATAGCGTCATTGATGTTGAAACCCTACGCAGCTACATTCATTTCACACGAATGCTTAGAAAGGTCATGCTTGAACCTGATATCGAGACCAAACGACGTGAACAAGCGGAAGAAGCATTAATACACCTTGAATGGACATTAGAACAAATCGTGACAGAAGTGGTTACTTATCTTGAAAGCGAAGATAGAAATCTTTAGCCCCTTCAGTGGGCTTCCAAACACACAGCCGATGGGTTTTGAACCCTCGGCGTCCGACTCCGAAAGATACCCAGGGGAGAGTATGTAACATGACACTCGAAGTCAAAAAGACGACAATCTTTCCAATAAGAGACCCTCTGCGTACACGCGAATGGTGGCACGCCAAGGCACTGCTTACAACGCCAGAGGATAAATGCCGAATTGGCAACCTATGGTATCGACATGAGCAGTGGCAGCAATGGCAAACTCACATTGCGGTTGATGAAATTGTCGTGTCGTTTTTTGAGAGTATTCAGGTCGGGCAGCCTTTTATTGCCTGCACGATGGGTGGACACGAACTCGGACGGATGCGGGTTACGGGCATTTTTCTTGCAGATAAATACAAGTTAACTGAAACCGAACAGCGCAACTTGATGCACGCGCCGCAGTTCTTTGATGAACTCCTTGAAAAACGCTCACGCTGGCTTCTCTGGTATATCAATCTCGAACAGGCTCAGTTCTAATTGGAGTATCCATGACCCAAACCAAAACCCTTACCTACACCAACCGCCGCTACCTTGACGCCATTGCTGATCATATCGTGATCTTCGACGGCGCGATGGGCACGAGCATTCAGCGCTACAACCTGAAAGCGGAAGACTTCGGCGGCGAACAGTACAACGGCATGAATGATTACCTCGTCATCACGCGCCCTGACGTGATCGAGGAGATTCACGCTTCCTTCTTAGCAGTGGGCAGCGAAGCGGTGGAAACCGATACCTTCCGCAGCAATCGCCTGACGCTGAAAGAGTACAATTTGCAAGCGCGCACGCTGGAAATCAACCGCGCGGCGGCACAGTTGGCGCGGCGTGTGGCGGATCGTTTCGAGAAGGAAACGGGCATCCCGCGCTTCGTCGCAGGCAGCATTGGACCATCGGGCAAGCTGCCCAGCGGCAACGACCCCGACCTGAGCAACATCACGTTTGACGAACTGGCAGACGTGTTCGCGGAGCAGGCGCAGGGTTTGGTCGAAGGTGGCGCGGACGTGCTGCTGATCGAAACCAGTCAGGACATTCTCGAAGTCAAGGCGGCGGTCTATGGCATCAACCGCTATTTCGAGCGCGCAGGTGTGCGTATCCCGCTGCAAGTGCAGGTCACGCTTGACACTTCGGGGCGTATGCTGTTCGGCACGGAAATTGGCTCGGCGCTGGCGACGCTCGAAGCGCTGCACATTGACATCATCGGCATGAACTGCTCGACGGGTCCCGAATACATGCGCGCGCCCATTCAATACCTCGTGGAACACAGCACGCTGCCCATCAGCGTCCTGCCCAACGCGGGCTTGCCGATTAACGTCGATGGCGAAGCGGTGTATCCGATGGAACCCGAACCCTTTAGCGAAATGGTGGCGGAGTTCACGCGCTGGGGTGTCAACGTCGTGGGCGGCTGCTGCGGCACGCGCCCGGAACACCTCGATCAACTGTATCGCAAGGTACACGGACACTCGTATCAAGACCTGCTTGAAGGCAAAGCCACGCGCAAGCCGTCGAAGCAGCGCGAACCGGAACATCAGCCTGTGGCGTCATCCAACATGCGCGCGACAGCCATGCAGCAGAACCCCGGTCCGACGATGATTGGTGAGCGCGTCAACAGTCAGGGCAGCCGCAAGGTCAAGCAGTTGCTGCTCAGCGACGACTACGACAGCATTTTGCAAATCGCGCTGAGTCAGGTGGAAGCAGGCGCGCACATGCTCGACGTGTGCGTGGCGCTCACCGAACGCGCCGACGAAAAAGCGCAGATGGTGACGCTCGTCAAGAAGCTGGCGATGTCGGTGGAAGCGCCGTTGATTATCGACACGACAGAAGCCGACGTTGCCGAAGCCGCACTGTCGATCTATCCCGGACGCGGCATCATCAACGGCAACAACCTTGAAAACGGGCGTGAACGCATCGACAAGATTCTGCCGATTGCGACCAAGTATGGCGCGGGCGTGCTGTCGATGACGATTGACGAAGAAGGCATGGCGCACACCCGTGACAAGAAGTTTGCCATCGCGCAGCGCATCACCGATATTGCGGTCAACGAGTACGGCATGAAGCCCGAAGATTTGATTTTCGACGCGCTGACTTTCCCGCTGACCACCGGACAGGAGGATTTACGCAACGACGCGATTGAAACACTTGAGGGTATTCGCCTCATCAAACAAAACATCCCCGGCGTGATGACGGCGCTCGGCGTCAGCAATGTCTCGTTCGGCATCACACCCGGCGCGCGCGGCGTGCTCAACAGCGTGTTCCTGTATCACGCGGTGCAGGCGGGCTTGGACATGGCGATTGTCAACCCGCAGCACATCACGCCTTACGCCGAAATTCCCGAAGATCAACGCAAGCTGGCGAACGATTTGATATACAACAGCGATCAGGACGCTCTGCCACGCTTCATCCAATACTTCGAGCAGAACGATGTGAAACTCGGCGGCAAAGAAGTCGAAGACCCCACCGCCGACATGCCATCCGAAGAAGCGCTGCACTGGCAAATCGTCCATCGCAAGAAGGAAGGCGTCGAAGCGCTGATTGACGACTGCCTCACACGTCAGGATGCCGTCGGCGTGCTGAATAATGTGCTGCTGCCTGCAATGAAAGAAGTCGGTGACAAATTCGGCGCGGGTGAACTCATTCTGCCGTTCGTGCTGCAAAGCGCCGAAGTGATGAAGAAAACCGTCGCCTATCTGGAAAAGTTCATGGACAAGCTGGAAGGCACGACCAAAGGCACGGTAGTGCTGGCGACGGTCTACGGCGACGTACACGACATTGGCAAGAATCTGGTGAAAACCATTCTCAGCAACAACGGCTACACCGTACACGATCTCGGCAAACAGGTGCCCGTCAACACGATCATTGACGCCGCCGTGCAGCACAACGCCGACGCCATCGGCTTGAGTGCGCTGCTGGTCAGCACATCCAAGCAGATGCCTATCATCGTCAACGAACTGGCGCGGCGCAGCATGAGTGTACCTGTACTTATCGGCGGTGCGGCGATCAACCGTAAGTTTGGTCGGCGCATCCTGTTCTTAGACGACGGCGGCGAACCCTACACGCCCGGCGTGTTCTACTGCAAAGACGCCTTCGAGGGCTTGTCGGTGATGGACAAGCTGGTAGACACCAATCAGCGCAATTTGTTCCTGGAGCAGATCATCGACGAGGCTTACGTGGAACAGGGCAAACCTGCGCCTGTCAAACGCGCGCGTGGTGTGGCGAACAAGAGCAATGTGCGTCCGTCGCCCGATATTCCAACGCCGCCGTTCTGGGGACCGAAGACCATCACGTACATGCCACTGGAAATTGTGTTCAAGTATCTGCATAAGCCGGAACTGTACCGCCTGTCGTGGGGCGCGACCAATACGCACGGCGAAGCATGGACGAAGCTGGAAGCCGAATACAACGAGCGCCTTGACCGCATGACGCGCGAACAGATTCGCTCCAAGACTCTGCGCCCGCAAGGGGTGTACGGCTACTTCCCGGCGAACAGCGACGGCGACGGTCTCATCATCTGGGATTATGAACCGTTCAATCACGCCAACGGCACACCGCCGGAAAAGGTCGAAGTTGCGCGCTTCAAATTCCCGCGCCAGCCCAACGGCGAATACCTGTGCCTCAGCGATTACTTTGCGCCCGCTGACAGCGGCAAGGTTGATACCGTCGCACTTCAAATCGTGACCGTGGGCGACGGCGCATCGGAGGCGTTTGACAAGCTGCAAAAAGCCGACAACTACAGCGAAGCCTATTTCTATCACGGCTTAGCGGTGCAAACGGCGGAAGCGACGGCGAACTACGTTAACCGCCACATCATGAAGGAACTGGGTTATCCAAGGCATCGTGGCAAGCGTTATAGCTGGGGTTATCCTGCGTGCCCCGATTTGCAAGATCACGAAGTTGTCTTTAAGCTGCTGCCGCAAGCCACTGATGAGCTAGGAATGCAGCTTACGGTGTCGTATCAACTGATGCCAGAGCAAAGCACGGCGGCGATTGTCGTGCATCACCCCGACGCCAAATACTACAGCGTCGGCAATCTGGATCGCGTCGGGCAAATTTTAGGTGAAGGATAAGCATGTCGTTAGCTGATTTCATTCGGGAAATGCCCAAAGTCGAACTCCATGTGCATATGGAAGGCGCGATACAGCCGGAAACCGTGCTGCAACTCGCGGCGCGTCACAATATCGCCCTTCCAGCGAACACAGTAGAAGGGATACGCAACTGGTATAACTTCACCGACTTTCCGCATTTCGTCCAGATTTATCTCAAAATCTCGGAATGTTTGCGCACGCCCGACGACATTGAACTGATGGCGCGCGAGTTTCTCAAAGGGCAAGCGGCGCAAAACATTCGCCACAGCGAAGTGACGTACACGCCGCACACGCACTACATGCAAAAAGGGCTGTCGTTTGCAGACCAACTCGCAGCGTTGAACCGTGCGCGCCGTTGGGCAGAAGCCGAACTCGGCGTCACGATGGGCATCATCACCGACATCTCGCGCAATGTCACGCCAGAGCAAGGCATGGTCACGGCGGAGTGGGCAGTGAGCGCCAAAGAGGATGGGGTGATCGCATTGGGCTTAGGTGGACCTGAAGTAGGTTATCCCGCCCAACGCCATGCCGCTGCCTTCGACTACGCCTGGAGCAACGGGCTGCCGTGTATTTTGCACGCGGGCGAAACCGACAGTGCGCAAAGCATCTGGAATGCGATTCGCTACGGAAAGACGTGGCGCATCGGGCATGGCGTGCGCTGCCTGGAAGACCCAACGCTGGTCGCTTACCTGCGCGAACATCAAATTCCGTTGGAAGTCTCGCCGACGAGCAACATTCGCCTCAAAGTGTTCCCTTCGATGGCTGAACATGCTTTGCCCAGGCTGCTTGAAGAAGGGTTGTACGTGACGATCAACTCCGATGACCCGCCAATGTTTGGCACAACGCTGACGGATGAATACCTGCAAGCTGCCGAAACCTTTGGCTGGGACGCGGATCTGATTGAAAAGCTGGTGTTCAATGCGCTGCGTGTATCGCTACTGCCTGATACGAAGAAAGCACAGCTTGAGCAGCAGTTCAAAACTGAGTTTGCAGCGCTGCGCGAACGGTATTTGAATTAGCGAGGACATCAACAATGGAAGCCGAAATTCTACAGGTAGAGGATACTGAGGTCTATGTTGTCCCACGCCGCAGAGTCGTCGCGGAAAATGTCCCCTATGAAGAATACCTGACGGGCAAATATGGCAGGCATGTCGAATGGATTCACGGCGTAGTCATTGCGATGTCACCCATCAATCTTCAACACGATGACATGTCGCGCTTTCTGTCTGTCCTTTTCGATGTTTACGTAGACCTGACTTCTGGTGGACGCATTCTGCGTGAACCAATGGTCATGAGACCTGCACGAGACTTGCCTGCACGCCAACCAGATGTTCAGGTATTGCTGCCGGATCGTTTGCATCTTTTGCAAGAATATGAGGTTGCAGGCGCGGCGAATCTCGTCGTGGAAATTGCTTCGCCGGGGACTGAAGATACAGATCGTGGAGCCAAGTTCCGCGAATATGAGCAAGGTGGCGTGGCGGAATATTGGATCGTTGACCGCAAACGCCGTGAAGCGCTGTTCTATGTACCAGGCGATGACGGACTGTATCACAGTCGTTTACCTGTCGATGGCATTTACACATCTGTTGCGCTGCCAAAACTCAAACTGCGTGTGGATATTCTATGGCAGGATAAATTACCCTCCACACCCGAAACGGTGAGGATGGTTGAAGCGATGCTCAAGGAATAACCGATGGACGAGCAGGAAAAACCCAAACGCGATTATCCGAACCCACGCAATGCGCCGTGCCCGATGTGTGGTGGTACGCATTTTGAATGGGACGTGCTCGTGCCAGTGGCGGCGTTGTTTATCTCCGTGAAGGCGCTTGGTTTGGGTTTGGCTTGGGCGAAACCTTGTATGCGCGAAAATGTCTGGATTGCGCCAACGTGCAGTTGTTTGCGAGATAAACGATGACCAGGCAGCGCATCCTCATCGAAGGTATTGGCGGCATTGGCGGCGTGTTCGCGGCGAAGCTGATTCAAGCGGGTTATACACCAACGCTGGTGACAAATAATCAGGCAATCACCGATGCTATCCAGCGTAACGGCTTGCAAATCACGGAAGGCGAGTACAGCTATCGTGTGTCCGCGCCCGATACCTTTACCGATCTGGAAGACCTGCCTTCGGGAGATTACGACGCTGCTTATCTGATTATGAAAGCCGATGCGGTGGTAAACGCCGCGCACCGCACGATCACGCTGCTCAAGCCGGAAGGTTATGTCGTCACGTTTCAGAATGGCATCGTCGAGGATGCTGTGGGGGAAGCCATCGACAAAGAGCGCGTCATTGGTGGCATTATCGGCTGGGGTGGCACGATGCACACGCCGGGCGTCTACGAACGCACGACGGGAGGTAACATTCATATCGGTGAACTCGATGGGCGTGTCAGTGAACGTTTGAAAACACTCGCAGAAGCGTGCAAAACCTGTATGCCAACAATCATGACTGACAACATTCGCGGCGCATTGTGGAGCAAGCTGGCGATCAACTGCGTCATCACGACGATTGGCGCGCTCACAGGCGATACTTTAGGTGAAATGGTGAAGGATGCGCGTGTGCGCAAAGTCTTTCTACAGACCTATTCTGAAGTGGTCGATACTGCCGAAGCCTGTGGGGTGACGCTGGAAAAAATCGCAACCGACCCCAAGCTGTTGTATCTGCCGCGTGATGCGAACATTGTACAGTACATTATTAAAGAGACGATGGTGCGTGTGGTAGGCATCCGTTACGGCGGCTCGAAGTCGTCCAGCCTGCAAAGTCTGGAACGCGGGCGCAAAACCGAAATCGACTATCTCAATGGCTACGTGGTGCAGCAGGCGCAAAAGGTCAATGTGCCAACACCTGTCAACGCCGCGCTGGTGAACATGGTCAAGGAAATCGAAAGCGGACAGCGCAAAATCACCCGCGCGAATGTAGGCGATTTGGTGCAGGAGTTTACATAGATGCTGACCAAAATACGGATTCGTAACTTCAAGCAATTTGAAGACTCTGGCGATATAGAACTTGGACAAACTGTTGTCTTTGTTGGTCCGAATAATTCTGGCAAGACGACAGTGTTGCAAGCACTTGCGTTGTGGGAATTAGGCTTAAGGCACGGGCTGGAAGAGAAAAAGAATGCAAAGCAGCGTAGAGGCGTTCTCATCAACAAAGAAGAACTTACTAATATACCCACGAGGGAATTGAATCACCTGTGGCGAAATTTGCGTTGGCGTGGCAGTAAGACAGAAACAGGTTATCAAAAGGAAATTGACATTCAAATTGATGTGCAAGGTATTACTGCTAAAAAAGAATGGAATTGTAACTTGCGATTTTATGTGAGTAACCGAGAGTCATTTTACTGCGCGCCTGTCGGGAACACAACCATACCGCAAGAGGTATCTAATATCCGTATGGCGTTGCTGCCCCCTATGTCTGGTTTAATTGCTGATGAACCATTGTTGCAACCCGGACGCATCAATGTTTTGGTAGGGCAAGGTCAAACTGGACAGATTCTTCGTAATGTCTGTTATTCACTCTATGAAACGAATGCACAAAATGGACACTGGAATAATTTCACACAGGATATTCTGAAGCTTTTTAACATAACCTTGTTAGAGCCAGAATTTATCCCCGCTCGCGGTGAAATTCGTATGAGTTATAAATCTGCACACGGCGCGACGCTAGATTTATCTTCGTCTGGGCGTGGAATGCACCAAACGATGTTGTTATTGGCATATATGTATGCTAATCCTAGCGCGGTATTGTTGGTTGACGAACCAGACGCGCATTTGGAAATTATTCGCCAGCGCGAAATTTATCGCCTACTCAAAGAAGTTGCTAAACGACAAGATGTACAACTTATCATTACCACCCATTCGGAGGTGGTAATGGAGGAAGCCGACGGACAAGACATTGCTATTGCGTTGGTGGGAACACCACATCGCATCGACCAACGTAACAAAAGTCAGGTTGAAAAGGCACTGAAACTCATCCCTGCTGTCGATTACTATTTGGCAGAAAGTAAAGGTTGGGTACTCTATCTGGAAGGCTCAACCGATTTGGCAATTTTACAAAAATTCGCTGAATTGCTCAATCATCCCGCGCAAAATGTTTTTCCCAACTCCTATGTTCATTATTTAAACAATAATGAACCCAGAGATGCGGATAAATATTTCTTTGGTTTACGTGAAGCAAAAAAAGATTTAGTGGGTTTTGCTCTTTTTGACCGTATCTCCTCTAATAAAATCAACTCTGAAAAAGGATTAACTAAAGCCTGTTGGCGTAAACGCGAGATTGAGAATTATCTGTGTATGCCCGATACACTTTTAGCTTACGCAGATCAAAATCAAGCAATCATGCAAGACGAGATTGATGGTTTGGTCAATGCCCTAAAAACCCTAAAAAAACCATCGCCTTGGTCAGGAGAATTGAAGGTAAGCGATGAATTTCTGAATGTCCTATTTGAGAACTACTATGAAAAACTCGGCTTGCCAAATCTGATGCGCAAGACGAACTTCCATGTGTTGGCGCAATATGTGCCATCAGACAAAATCGACATAGAAGTGACCGAAAAACTGGATGCTATTGTGGAGGTCGCTAAGAGGGCGAAACCACGCGAGGATTGATTGATGACTAAACTGCCGTTCCTCCAACGCTTAAAAGACGGGACTCCTTTATTGGGTGATGGTGCCATGGGGACCGTGCTCCACAGTCGCGGCGTACCGATGGATGTCTCATTTGACGAACTCAATTTGTCGCGCCCGGAAGTTGTCACAGGTGTACACCTTGATTACATCCACGCGGGCGCTGAACTCATCGAAACGAATACTTTCAGCGCCAACCGCCTCAAACTGACGCAGTACGGCTTGCAGGACTCGGTTGGGACGATCAACCGCGCGGGCGTTGACCTCGTGCGGTTGGCGATTGCGCAATCTGGCAAGCAGGATGTCTACGTCGCAGGCTCAGTCGGACCGTTGGGCGTGCGCCTTAAGCCCTACGGACGTCTGAGCAAAGAAGAAGCGCGCGCCGCCTTCAAAGAGCAAATCAGCGCCTTAGCCGACGCGGGCGTGGACGCCATTCTGCTGGAAACGTTCACCGATCACGTGGAACTGAAAGAGGCGTTGGCTGCTGCCCATGAGGCTGCGCCGGGTGTCCCCGTGATCTGCCACATGACGTTTGGTGGCGATGATCGCACGCTGCTGGGTTATCTGCCGGGACGCGTGGCGCGCGAACTGCACGAGGCAGGCGCAGACGTGATCGGCGTCAATTGCAGTGGCGGACCGCAGCAGCTTTCACGCATCTTGCAATCGATGCACCAAGCTGTACCTCAAGCCTTGTGCTCGGTGATGCCCAACGCCGGATTCCCGCAAGCGGTTGGCGGGCGCGTGATGTACACGGCGACGGAAGATTATTTCGCGGATTATGCGCTGACGTTCAAAGCGATTGGGGCGCGGCTCATCGGTGGGTGCTGTGGCACGACGCCCGAACACATCGCGGCGATGCGCAAGGCACTGGACGATGGCACGCGCACGTTACCCCATTTCCCGACGCAGGAAACACACACCATCGAAGATGTGCTGACCAATGACCATCCCACCGATCTGGCGAACAAGCTGGCGAATGGGCAGTTCGTCGTTACCGTCGAGATGGCTCCACCGCGCGCCTATACCATTCACAAGCTGTTGAACTCGGCGCGCTTATTGCAAGAGGCGGGCGCGGACTGCCTTGACATTGCCGACAGCCCGACAGCGCGCATGAGGATGAGTCCCTGGGCAGTGTGCCACGTACTCAAGACGCAGCTAGGCATCGACACCGTTTTGCACTTCCCGACGCGCGGGCGTAATTTACTGCGTATTCAGGGGGATTTGCTGGCGGCGCACGCGCTCGATTTGCGCAACCTGTTCGTCGTCATGGGCGACCCGACGGCGATTGGCGATTATCCCGAAGCGCACGATACCTACGACATCGCGCCCTCGGCGTTGATCGGGCTTATCAAGCATCGTATGAACGCGGGACTCGACCAGGCAGGCAACACCATCGGTCAGCCTACGTCGTTCACGGTGGGCTGTGCGTTGAACATGGGCGCGGAGGATGTCGATAAAGAGATCAACGTGCTGGTGAAAAAGCTGGAGGCAGGCGCAGATTTCGCGCTTGGTCAGCCGTTGTTCGAGCCGCAAAAAGTCGAACGCTTCCACAAGCGTTATGAGGAACTACGCGGTGAACCGTTGAAGCTGCCTGTCCTGATGGGGGTGTTACCCCTCTACAGCCTGCGCCACGCACAGTTTTTGAACAACGAGATTCCGGGACTCACCCTGCCGACGAGCATCCTTAAACGCATGGAAGATGCGGGCGAAGATGCGCCGCGCGAGGGCGTGCGGATTGCTCAGGAACTCATTCAACAGATGATGGGCTTGGTGCGCGGCTTGTATATCGTCCCGCAGTTCGGGCGCTACGACCTGGCGGCGGACGTGATTGACGCGATTCCGGTGCGGGCATAAAAACGGCAGCAACACGCGGCTGCTATTGGCAACAAGGACGGCAGGAAGTGAGCGTGGTTCAGGCACGAGTGCCGCCGAAAACGGCAACTGGCGAGGCTGTTGCTGCGGTGGAGGGGGACGGCGGCAACTGGCGTACTCGTTGCTGCCGTTGAGGGAGCAATGAGCATCGAGCAATGAGTGATGAGGAAAGGCAAGACATCGTACCCTCCGTGATTGTGCGTTACTCAGCTTACGCAAATACTCGCCTCTGCGGACGCTGGCAGTTCAAAACTGCCAGCTACGCGGTTTGGAAACCCGTGAACGGGTTGGGCGATGAAGGTTTCAACTTCTTGAGAACTTTATAAATTCTCCAATAGTTCTGGATTTTGAACCCAGAGCGATAAATGTCGTAAGGTGCGTTACTCAGGAGCATAGCACAAAAGGGCGCGCATTTGGGTTCCTTTTGACACTTTAATGCGAGGTGTAATGTATTAGCCCTCCTGCACGAACTGCGGGCAGGTGGGCGTGTCGTCGATAGCAAAACGACAACAGCGTCAACCATTTTTGTTATGTGGGTAACGAAAAAGTTCTCTGGCAGAGTTCGTAGTCTATAATGGTAGGAGTTACGCGGTTGACGGGCGCACACGTCGGTGCGCCCCTACAAGTAAAGGAGAAATTTTTTATGGCTCACATCCACGAATCGGTTGACATCAACGCCAGCGCAGAGAAAGTGAAACGGCTGCTCGTCACGCCCTCCGAGATTACCAAATGGTTTGAAGGGGTTGACAGCGTGACCCCCTCATCCACGTATCCCGCTGTCGGTTCAGTCATTGACGGCGCGATGAAGGTGCTGGCAATCGAGATCAAAGCCAAACAAACGGTGCTGGAAAACACGCCCAATCTGCTGCGCTATCAGGTGGACGGCATGGCAAGTGGCACGCAAACGTGGCAGATCACCGACTTAGGCGGTGGCAAAGTCCGACTGGAAACTGAAACGGATTTTGAACTCATCGGGGGCGCGATTGGCAAATTGGCAGCGCCCGCCGTTGTGCAAGTGTTAGGCAGCAACGCGCGCAAATCGCTGGAGAACATCAAGAAGCTGGCAGAAAGCCAATAAGCGCTTCTTCAAACCGCCGCAGCCGTTATGAACTGCGGCGGTTCTTTTTAGCCCAATTCCGCTTGCATAAACTGTTTCACGCCTTCGCGTCCCGTGATGCGCAGCCACATTGGACCACCGTCTGCTGTGACTTCCAACGCGAAGTTGAAGAACGGACAGCACAAGCGCTCGCTGCTGATGAATTCGGCAACTTTGATCAACATCGCTGATTCAGCAGCAAAACGGTATGCATAACCGTTGGGCAGTTCTTGCACTTCCTGTCGATCCTGTGACAAGACTTCCTGCGCCAGCTTGACATGGCGTGCGCGCTGCTCCTCGTTCATGACGCTCAAATCGCAGACAAACTCCATGATTTACATCCTTACTATTTATGCGTTATGCTGATGCTACAACTTAAAGCTCACTTGAAGTCAAGAGGTGTGTAGATGAAATATCTATCAGTAGGCGAAGTGGCGCAGCGTGTCGGGCTGCGCACGTCGGCACTGCGTTATTACGAGAGCATTGGCTTGATCGCGCCGCCAAAACGGGTGAGTGGACAGCGGCGCTACAATCCTGACGTGCTGAAAACGCTGGCGGTGATTCGTACCGCGCAGCAGGCAGGCTTCACGATTGCTGAGATTCATGCATTGTTTCACGATTTCCCCATCGACGCGCCGCCTTCTGAGCGCTGGCAAGGCTTGGCGCAGCAGAAAATTGGCGAAATGGAGGCGGTCATTGAGCGCGCGCAGAGGATGAAAGACCTGCTGCAATCCATCTTACGCTGCGAATGTGTGAGCTTGAATGAGTGCGCCGAGCGTATGGAAGCGTCCAAATAGACCTCATCAGGCTTGGTTCAGCTTCTCTCTGCACCTTGAGAATCCATTGTACTTGGTTCAACCTGTCTCTATACCTTTTAGCTTTATCTTCTATACTGTTTTCGTGGGATAGAGTGCTAAGGAGTGGGCATTGTTCGACAAAGTACAAGCGGCAGCAGAGCGTTTACAGGGGCAAGCGCGTCGCACACCGGTGATGACCTCGCGCACACTGAATACGCGCGCGGGCGCAGAAGTGTTTTTGAAGTGCGAGAATTTGCAGCGTGTCGGTGCATTCAAGTTTCGCGGCGCGTACAACGCCATCAGCCAGCTATCGGATGAACAGAAAGCGTGCGGCGTGCTGGCGTTTTCGTCGGGCAATCACGCGCAGGCGGTGGCTTACGTTGGGCAGCTTCTCGGTGTGAAAACTACCATCGTCATGCCGGACAATGCACCATCGACCAAACGCCTCGCTACACAGGGTTACGGCGGCAGCGTCATTCTCTACGACCCGCAGAAGGAAGACCGCGAAGTTGTTGCGCGCACGCTGGCAGAAGAACATGGCTACACGCTCATTCCACCTTATGACAATGTAAATGTCCTCGTTGGGCAGGGGACAGCCGCGCTGGAACTCCATGAGGATGTTGCAAATCTCGATGTGCTGCTTGTACCCGTCGGCGGCGGGGGACTCATCAGCGGTTCAGCGATTGCTACCAAAGGCGTGAACCCTTCGTGCAAAGTGATCGGCGTCGAACCCGAAGTCGCTAACGATGCCTATCTGTCGTTCAAGACGAAGGAACTGCTGGCGATCAAGAACCCGCCGACAATTGCCGACGGCACACGCACGCCGTCGCTTGGCAAAATCACGTTTCCGCTGGTGCTGGAATACGTCGATGACTTCCGCACGGTGAGCGAAGACGCTATCAAAGAAGCGGTGCGCTTCCTGTTTTATCATCTGAAAATCGTGGTCGAGCCGTCGGGTGCATTGGGCGTGGCAGCGCTGTTGAGTGGCGCGCTTTCGGTAAGCGGGCGTGTGGGCGTTATCCTCAGCGGCGGAAACATTGACGCCCCGACGATGACGGCGATTTTGAGCGAAGGATAGGCAATTTATGTGACTTTACAGCTAAAGGGAAAATACAGAATATCCCTTAACATCACTGTGAAAACCTATCCACGAACTTTTGATCGTGTTGGGCAATCTGTTCACGAATACCTTGAATACTCTTCAATTGCAAACGGATGATCTTCTCAATCATGTAGGGAGAGTTGGGATACAGCGACTGCTGAATCATCCTTTGTATCTTTTCTGGACTGATCGCCCTGAGAAGCGCTTGTGCCTTGTTCAAATAATGTGCAGCAGCAAGAGGGTCATTCAAGTCAAAAAATGTTTTCGAAGCCAACTCAGTGAGATAGGGCGATTGCATGAAATTTAATGAAAAGGCTATGAGGGTTCACAATATATCTGTAGGGACAAGCGTACAGGGCTGAGCAGCGGGCGAACACACAGGTTCGCCCCTACAATGACGTTTCTGACCTTCCT
>CALMZT010000922.1 GCA_937870805.1 uncultured Chloroflexota bacterium | reverse complement strand
TACTGCTGCTGACGCTGGCTGCTGTCGTTGGCACACTGAGTCCCAGTGGTAACGAAGTCGGTCCGTTCCTGTCGATTGAGCAGGCAATTCTGCCGCAAACGACCACGAATGAACATCGCACATCGGTGTTCGCGTGGTACAACCTCGTCGGGTCAGTGGCGACGGCTACAGGGGCGTTGACGGCTGGATGGTTTGCAAGCAGTGTTCAAGCGATTGGACGCACGCCGCTTGAAAGCTATCGCCTCATTATGCTGCTGTACGCGCTGTTGGGTGTGGTGCTGCTGGCGATGTTCATGCGGTTGTCAAATGCTGCTGAAGCGCAGAAGACAGAAACGCTGTCCAAGCGCTTCGGGCTGCACCGTTCGCGTAGTACCGTATTTCGTTTAGCGGCGCTGTTTGCTGTCGATTCGTTTGCTGGGGGATTGGTGCTGCAAAGCGTGCTGGTCTATTGGTTTCGCGTGCGCTTTCAGGTCGATGATGCGTTGTTAGGCAGCATCTTCTTCGGCGCGAATTTACTGGCAGGACTATCGGCGCTGGCGGCGGGACGCATCGCCGCGCGCTTTGGTCTCATCAATACGATGGTGTGGACGCATATCCCGTCGAATGTGCTGTTGATGCTTGTGCCGGTGATGCCGACGCTGCCATTGGCAATCCTTGTCCTGCTGGTGCGCTTTAGCATCTCGCAGATGGATGTGCCGACACGACAATCGTATATTATGGCGGTGGTTGACCCCGATGAGCGTTCGGCAGCGGCGGGCGTAACGACGATTGTGCGAATAGCGGCAAGTGCGCTCGCCCCTTCGCTGACAGGGCGCTTATTCCAAGCCTCACTGTTAAGCGCGCCGTTTTTCATCGCGGGAGCGCTGAAAATTGGTTATGATCTGGCACTGTATCGCAGCTTTCGCGCGGTGAAGCCGCCAGAAGAAAATTGATTTAACCCCTCTCCCCAACCCTCTCCCCGCCAGCGGAGAGAGGGAGCTAAACAGGAGCTGTATACATCTAAGTTCCTCTGTGTAATGGGGCTGAGCAAGTGTCTCATAGATAGAAACTCAAGGTATACATTATGCCTGCGCCTCAAATTCCGTGTCCACGTTGTAAGAAACCGCTTGTGCTGCATAACATCAGCGGCAAAATATTGTGTAAGAACTGCGAGTATATCCCGACTGATCGCACTGCCTATAAGATTGCGATGATTACAGGGCTGGATATGAGCAGCGAAACTCACCCGGATCGACTTAAAGGGACGCGGGTGAGGTTTGCGTCGCTTGTCAGCGCCCGCGCACTGGCAGCGTATTCATCGGGCGAAGACTTTTTGAGGAAAGGTGACAAAGCAAAGGCTGTTGAGGCATTCCAGCGTGCTTTAGATGCACAGCCGGATTTGATTGACGCGCATATACAACTTGCCAAGCTGATCGATGATTTGCTCACGAAAGTGCAGCATCTCAATACTATATTGGAGTACATGCCTAAGGAGGAAACCGCCTTCCGCATGACACTGGTTTTGATGGGGGCGATGACAACGGAAGAAGAAGCGCGCACCTATCACCATAACGAGCAAGTCGTGAAGCTTGCGGACGAGGTAACTGCAAAGGCGCAGGCGAACCTATGTGTGGTATGCGGCGGGCGTATGTCGGTGGAGGAGCGCACAGGCAAGATCAAGTGTCCGTTCTGTGGACATACAGAGGACATCCCGGCGGCGCAAACTGGCTCGGTGGGCGTCGCTGGCTTGTCGATGGCGCTGGTGAAGCGCAAAGCGCACCCGATCAAATGGGTGATTGGCAAGCGGCTGCTGCACTGCAACCAATGTGGCGCAGAGCGTACCGTTCCGGCGCGCAAGCTGACAGCAGACTGTCCGTTTTGTGGTTCGCCGCAGGTCATCGTGAAGGACGCGCTGGAGTCGTTCCAGCAGCCAGAAGGAATTGTGCCGTTTGCGGTGACGCGCGAAGAAGCATCGACGAAGATTAAGGCGGCGCTCAGAGGCATGATGGAACGTGTCATCGGCATGTTCGATAAGCGCAAGGTGGAACGAGCGACGATTGACGGCGTATATCTGCCGTTCT
>CALMZT010000921.1 GCA_937870805.1 uncultured Chloroflexota bacterium | reverse complement strand
GGTGCGCCGATCGTACTGGGTACGATCACCGCAACAGTCGTGATACCCAGCACCCACACGTAAGGCGTAGACATTGGAATCGGCTTGTCTTCATCTTCGCTGCGGTCAACGTACATTACCTTGATGACCACCAGATAGTAGTACAGCGCCACAATCGAGTTCAGCACGCCGATCATCGCCAGCCCCACAAGGTTCGCTTGTACTGCCGCTGTGAACAGATAGAACTTGCCAAAGAAACCCGCCGCCGGAGGCACACCGCCTAACGACAACAGCGCAATCGTCATCGTCAGCGCCAGCCAGGGGCTGCGGCGGTTGAGTCCGGCGAGGTCGGCAATGGTGGTGCTGCCCGTCGCTTCACCGAACAGCACGATCACGGCGAACGCCAGCAGGTTCGTGAACGTGTACATGAACATGTAGAAGCTCACCGACGCCACCGCGCGCTCAGGACCCAAATCGCCCTGCGCCTGAATGGCTGCCAAGCCAACGAGCGTATAACCCGCCTGCGCAATCGACGAATACGCTAACAAGCGCTTGATATTCTTTTGCGCCAGCGCCAGCACATTACCCAGCGTCATGCTGATGATCGCCACTGCCGTCATAAGCTGAACCCAGAAGTCCTGAATGGTATAGCCGCCGATGACCAGATCAGCCGGGAACACAGCGATAAAGAAGCGCATCATCACCGCAAAACTCGCCGCCTTACTCGCTACACTCAGGAATGCGGTCACAGGGGTCGGCGCGCCTTCGTACACGTCCGGCGTCCAGAAGTGGAACGGCACAGCGCTGATCTTGAAACCGAAGCCCACGACCACCATCACCATCGCCGCCAGAACAGGAATCGCGTTGCCTGCGAACCGTTCCGAACCCATAAACTGTGCCAGTTCATACAGGTTCGTGCGCCCGCTGAAGCCATACAAAATACTGAAGCCGTACAGCATAATCGCCGATGAGAACGAGCCAAACAGGAAATACTTCATGCCGCTTTCGCCCGACTTCTCGTCTTCGCGCTTGAATGCCGCGAGGCAGTACAGCGAAATCGACAGCGTTTCCAGCGCCACGAACACCATAATCAGGTCAGCCGACGCCGCCAACAGCGATGCGCCCAACACCGCGACGGTGACAATTGCGTAGAATTCACCGCGTTTGCCTACGCCTTTCGTGTCGATTGCCATCAGGCAGGTGATTGCCCCGCCCGCCGACACCATGATGCGGAAGATTTGTGTCAGCGCATCGTGGCGAATCATGCCACCCCAATACAGATAATCACCGTTGGGTCCAACATTCGGCGGGACGAACAGCGGCACAAACGCAATTAGCCCCATGCCGATTGCCGAAATGTACGCCAGCCAATGACGACGGCTCTCCGGCAGAAATGCGTCGATAAACACCAGCGCCGCCGCGAGTGCCGCCAACAGCACTTCCGGCAGCACAGCAGGTAAATGTGTCCAAAAATCAAATGCGACCACTATAACAACCTCTCTTCGTTCTACTCATCGTCTCTCAGTAGATTTCCGATAGTTCTCATTGATAACCGAACACGATGAATTCTTCCAGCCCGATTAACGATAATTGCTATTTGTAGGGGCGCACCAACGTGTGCGCCCGCATAATCAGGCAAAACAGATTGACAATCACAGCCCCTTCAGTGGGCTTACCGTATTTCTGGTAGCTAGGGGTTTTGAACCCCTAGCGGCACTCAACCTATCCTATATCAAAGGCGTGAGCGTTCCTGTATCGCTCCCCTTTCTCCGCTGGCGGGGAAAGGGGTTAGGGGATAGGGGTAAATTACCCACCACCCAGCAGCGCAACAACCGGCTTCACACCGGCTTCAATCATCGGTGCCATAAGCTGCGGATAAATCCCCAACACGATCAGCGGCACACCCAGCAGGAACAGAATGATGCGGTCTGTCAGCGCAATGTCACCCACTTCCGGGAACTTCGCTGCATCAAACTCACCGAAGAACACCGCGCCCGTCACGCGCAGCACATACGCCGCCGTGATGACAATCGCCACCGCCGAGATAATCGCAATCCAACTGTAGTAGTTCGTGAGCGTAAAGCTGCCAATTTGCAGCCGAATATTTTCCGACGCTGCCCACAACCCCTGGAAAATCGGGAACTCGGCAACGAAACCGCTGAGTCCCGGCATACCCATACTCGTCAAACCACCTACGACGAAAGCCACCGCGACCCAGGGCATCTTACGCACAAAACCGCCCAGCGACGGAATATCGCGTGTATGCGCTCGATCATAAACCATGCCGACGCAACCGAAGAACAGCGCTGTCATCGCGCCGTGACTGAACATTTGTAAGCCCGCGCCTGTCATGCCAATCGTGTTCATCGTCGCTACGCCCATGCTCACCAGCCCCATGTGACTGACCGATGAGAAACCAATGACGTACTTAAAGTCACGCTGCCGGAACGCGATAAACGCGCCGTAGACGACGTTAATCAGCGTCAGGAACACAATCCAGGGCAAATGCACCTGCGCGCCTTCAGGCATAAGCTGCACGCCAGCCCGCAGCGCGGCATATGCGCCCAACTTCATCAGCACGCCCGCGTGGATCATCGACACCGCCGTCGGCGCTGCCACATGACCGTCAGGTGACCAGTTGTGGAAGGGGAAGATGCCCGCCAGCACGCCGAAGCCGATGAACACGAATGGGAACCAGAAGCGCGCGAAGGTCAGCGTATCGATTCCAAAGTAACCGGGAGTGCTGAACGCGCCTGCTTCGCCCGCCAGCGTGAGCTGCACCATGTCAAAGCTGAACTCTGTCGTTTCAGGGCGTAGAATGCCCGCAGCTTTCGCCGCCTGGAAAGCCTGCGCGCCTTCATTCAGGAAGAAGTGCTGCGCCGTGAACACCATCGCCAGCACGCCGACCAGCGCGATTACTGAGCCGATCAGGATGTACAGCGTCAGTTTCATTGCGGCGTATTCGCGTAGCTGCACCCAACCCCACGTAGCAATGAGCAGATACATCGGGAAGATCGCCAGTTCATAGAAGAAGAACACCACGAACATATCGAGCGCGACGAACACCCCATACACGCCCGCCACCAGCAGCATGAAGAAAGCCATGAACTCGCGCGTGCGGTCTTCGATACGCCACGAAATCAGCACACCCGCGACAGCAACCATGCCCGTCAGCAGCACCATCGGCGCGCTCAAGCCATCCACGCCAAGATGATAGGTGATGCCGAGGCTTTGCACCCAGGGCACGTACTCCTCGAACGCCAGCCCCTGCTCGAATAACGCCGTGCCTTTAAACGGCGTGTCCGTGCCTAGCAGCGCTGTGATGTTCGCGTTTACGGTGTCCACCTGATTGTTGTAGGTGATGAACACCGCCGCCGACAGAATCAGCATAATCACGGCAGCCGTGATCGAAATGCCGCGAATCATGTCGCGCTGTTTGCCATCCATAAACAGGATGACGATTGCCGCCACAATTGGCGTAAAGATAATGACGCTCAGAACCGGAAACGAAAAACCTTCAATCATAATTTTGTCCTATCCTTGCCGTAGCCCGTTCTAGCCTCTGAACAAGGGTTCGCTCTCTATAGCACTTGGTAGGGCGCACATATTGATGCACCCTTGCACTTGTTTAGCATCTCAACCACTTTGAGAGGTTTTCGACTTTATCTGC
>CALMZT010000920.1 GCA_937870805.1 uncultured Chloroflexota bacterium | reverse complement strand
AGAGATAATTCAAGTACGCTGTAAAATTTATCCCGTGGCGTGGAAAGACGACCCAGGTGAACCCCTTCGAGTGCTTGAATCTCACCATCATCGGTGATTGTCTGACTGATCCGTTCAACCAGCTCCTCACGATACAGTTGCAGCCGAATTGCGTCCCGCTCTTCTTTTTTACCTTTTAGCATCAGCTCTTCTCTTTCAACTATCTTGGTGGTCTGTAGGATTATACAATTTTCCGACATATTTATGCGGTTTCAAAAGAATTCCTGGAAAATCGTACAATGATTGTCGAAAATCGTACAATCTTTTCCCGTGCTGCCTCCCTAAAATTATAACCAGATACAGAAACTCATCTTCGTCAGCGAAACCGGACGTTCCCCACAATGGATATTAAGCGAAACGGAACACAGGCTTCTGTCCGGGGACCTGAAGAATGCTGTCTGGGAGTCACGAAATGAAGCTGCATTCTATGCCATCGATTTTACTGGCTGTCCTGCTGATAACCGCCTGCTCACCGATTTTGGAAATCGTTCAGAACACTCTATCTGAACCAGCCAGTGTTGAAGTAACCAAGACCGCAACGGTGACTGAGGAGATTGACAGAATGCAGATCAGATTCATCACCGAAGATACGGTCATTACAGCGACATTGATCGACAGTGAAACGACGCGGGATTTTATCTCCCTGCTTCCGCTCACATTGACATTAGAAGATTATGCAGGGATAGAGAAAATCAGCTACCTGCCCCGGGAGTTGACGACGCAAAATGCGCCTGGTGTCAGCGACTTTCCCACTGGCGATATCGCCTACTACGCCCCCTGGGGAAATCTGGCGATCCATCATGACGAATTCGGTTACGCCAATGGGCTGGTGATTCTAGGAAGCATCGATGGCGGTAAAGAAGCTTTGCTTGTCCCCGGACCTGTGACGGTAACGATTGAACTTGTAAGTCAACCATGATGGCTGACAGGTTCGACGTAGAGGTGGAATAACTCGATCACGAAATTCAGGACTGGGACTTCTAAATGAGAGAGGGATTCGTTCATGAACCTGTCTTTTGAAAACAAAGTTGCCCTTGTGACCGGTGCAGGCATGGGTATGGGACTAGCGATGGTCAAAGCCTTCGCGGAAGCGGGAGCTGCGGTGGTGCTGGCAGACATCAACGAGGATGCAGTTCGCTCGGTAGCAGAAGAACTGACCGCCACAGGTCATAAAGCCCTTGCAATCCGATGCAATGTTGCCAGTGAAGCTGACGTGGAAGCGATGGTCGCGCAGACGGTCTCCACCTTCGGTCATCTGGATGCGGCATTCAACAATGCCGGTGTCATGATGCCTGCTGTTGAAATGGCCGACACCAGCAGCGAGGATTTCGAACGCATAACCTCGGTCAACCTGCGTGGTGTCTGGAACTGTATGAAATACGAGCTACGTCAGATGCGCGAGCAGGGCAGCGGTGCCATTGTCAACAACTCTTCCATTGCCGGTGTGATGGGATCTCCGACCCGTTCAATCTACGGTGCATCTAAATTTGGTGTCATCGGACTCACCAAAAGTGCGGCACTTGAATATGCATCCAGAGGGATTCGCATTAATGCTGTGTGTCCAGGAGCCATTGAGACACCCATGGTTGCAGATATGGTGGTGAAGGGATGGATCAAAATGGAAGACATGGTGAGCGGCAATCCGATGAAGCGGCTTGGTAGACCAGAGGAAGTTGCTTCTACTGTTCTCTGGTTATGCAGCGACAGTGCAAGTTTTGTGACCGGTCAAGCGATTTCTGTCGATGGTGGAGCCACTGCATAACTACAGGAGTGCAATTCATGACCAGTGTCAAAATTCAGATTGGAAACAAGATTTGTACAGCTCAGTTTTTGGATAATGCTTCATCGCAAGCGTTGCTGGCATTGCTACCGATGACAATAACCATGAGTGATCTGAATGAAAATGAAAAATTCTACAACATGCCGAACGAACTGCCGACCCATTCTCAACGTGTGAGGAATATCAATTGTGGTGATTTGATGTTGTATGGTTCTGATTGTTTAGTGATCTTCTATAAGAGCTTCAATACCCCATACAGTTACACAAGGCTTGGTTACATTGACGATACATCTGAACTGGCAAACGCGCTTGGTAATGGCAGTGTCGAGGCAACATTTAGCCTGGCAGGGTAAACCTTACAGCCGATGACCTTGAGTCGGGGAAAAGGATTGGCACTGTGCTGCGCCGACCACCTGAGTAACGCACGACAGCATTGTATACCCCTCAACGGCAAAACCGCCTGAATGGAACACGTCAGCGACGGACAGAGTATCCGTTGTAATCCTGACGCTCATCCCCTCAAAGTGGGTAACTTAGTCGTTATAGCATGAGAACCGAACAGTAGACTCAAGAGCCAGACAAAAAGGAGCAAGGCAATGATTCAGGATAAAGTCGTGATTATCACCGGCGCATCATCAGGCATTGGTGAAGCAACTGCGAAACTCCTCGCAAGCAAAGGGGCTAAGGTCGTGTTGGGAGCGCGGCGCGAGGAAAACCTCAAACAACTGGTTGATGAAATTCAGAACGCAGGCGGGCAAGCTGTCTATCAAGTGCTCGATGTGACGAACCCATCGGATAACGCTCGGATCGTCGAACTTGCCCGGAAGACATTTGGGCGCGTCGATGTGATTTTCCTGAACGCTGGCATCATGCCAAATTCTCCGCTTTCGGCATTGAAAACGGATGAATGGCATCAAATGGTTGATGTCAACATTAAAGGTGTCCTCAATGGGGTTGCCGCTGTGCTGCCAACGTTTATCAGTCAGAAGTCCGGGCATGTGATCGCCAATTCATCGGTTGCTGGATTAAAGGCCTATCCAGGCGGTGCGATCTATGGTAGGACGAAATGGTTTTTGCGCGATTTCATGGAAGTTCTCCGCATGGAGTCGGCTCAGGAAGGGACGAACATTCGCACGGCGACCATTTATCCTGCCGCAATTAACACTGAGTTATTGGGTGCGATCACTGACCAGAATGTGTCTCAGGCAATGACCAGCCTCTATAAACAATATGGGATTTCACCAGATCGAGTCGCCAACGTTGTGGCATTCGCCATTGATCAGCCGGAAGACACGAATGTGAACGAATTTACCATTGGACCAACCACGCAGCCCTGGTAAAGGTCTTTATGGTGATTATCTCAGTACGACTGGAACAACCCGATAGAGATAGATCAGATCACAATTAACTTGGCTACAGGAGCTGATGAACAACAGAAAGCAGCAGCTAAACCGCTGCGCACACGTTTCGCTGATTTACTGTATTTAGCGATAAGCAGTGTACGGGTAATTAGAATTACCTTCTTAAAGGGGAGAAAACGATGAT
>CALMZT010000919.1 GCA_937870805.1 uncultured Chloroflexota bacterium | reverse complement strand
TTCTGCTCAATTTGTTCGGCAATCGTTGCGTCGTCGGCAACAATCATCGCCTCAGAACCGGGCGCGACGTAAGCGCGCAGTTCGTTGACGATCTGTGCGCCACGCGCATTCCAGCCCAAAATCAATGTGCGTTCGGGCGCTGCAAGATCAGCGTGGGGCTTCTGGATCGCCTGAGTGTTCACGCCGTAAGTGGTTTTACCCGAAAGGCGAATGGTGCTGTCGTCTTCGGCAATCACGATGAGTTTATCGTCGGCGCTCAAACGGGTATCCATC
Organism: uncultured Chloroflexota bacterium; assembly: GCA_937870805.1. Lineage (GTDB taxonomy): Bacteria > Chloroflexota > Anaerolineae > Aggregatilineales > Phototrophicaceae > JACAER01. Next base: position 2,169 of record CALMZT010000919.1, on the reverse strand, counting down.
GGAGGGTTGAGGCGCACGCTGCCGTTTTGTTGCAGCCCGATCAAGGTGCTGTCTTCGTAGGCAAACATGGCTTCACCAAAGGTTTTGCCCTCCAGCGTCGGCTCGTGGCGGAAGTAAATTTCGTTGCCGCCGAAATCTAGCAGTTCGGTATACACCACCGACAATCCCGATTGACGACAGGTTTGCACGGCTATGCGCGAAATAAACTCACTCGCCAGAATCAACTGCGCTTCCTGCTTGCCGATCATGCGCGCCACTTCCAGATTTTCAGGTTCGCGGATTTCGGAGATGATATGATACGGCTGTGGGCGGCGGTTGGGGTTGTTCGTCAGCGCGAGAATGGTTTTGATGACGTGCGAATCAGGGTTGTCGGCTTCGCCCGGCAGGATAATGATGGCGCGCGAACCATCAGGGTTGACGATTTGCAAGTCGGTCATGTCAATCGGGCTGCCTGTGCGGCAAACGATGCGCGTGCGCCCCATATCGCCTACTTTGTTGCGGATTTCATCTTCCATCTCTACTTTGTCTTTTTCCGCCAGAATCACGATGCACGAGCTGCGCTGACTAGCGTTGGCAATGACCAGTTCGCTGATGATCGAGAAGATTTGCGACGACCAACCCAGAATGACAATGTGGTCATGTTCCACCACAAAGGAGCGCCCTTTGCGTAAGTCGTCAAGTTTGGCTTCGATAGCGCTGTTCAGCACGCCGATGAGGGTACTGAGGATAAAAATCCCGCCGATGGTCGCAACCATCATCGGTACTAAGAAGGTCGTTCCAGAGTCGATGTTGGATCCGCCAATGGCACCTGCATCCATCGTGTGCATGAGGCTCACCCAGGCAACCTCAAACACGTCGTAGGGTGTACCATCTTCATGCAGGGGAACGTTGCCACTCACGGCGACGACGAGCGCAACAATCACAATCAGCACCAGCGAAGCAGCGGTTAACCAGCCGATCAACGCAATAACGCCTTTCGACATCGTGTTGTCGAAGGCATAGCGCAGACGATCCATCAGCGTGATATTGCGCATGAGTGATATGCTCCCGATATTAAAGGCAAATTAATGAAGAAATCAATTAGACTGCGAACAATGGGCTTAAGCCCATTGTTGAGGTAAATCATTCGTGTTCGTTTTGATTTTTCCATAAGTATCCCCATTATAGACAATTGTTAGCGTATAAAGTGTGGAGTTTTCAGTTTTTTGCACTCCTTGAGGCAGACATAAAGAGGCTTGTCTAACCTCTAATTACTTTGTATCCTACTACTAACAGCATCCAAACTATCTCGTGTTATAATACGTAGCATTACAAAAGTTGTAAGGAAAATACCAGTGGACGCGCGACTGGAACGAATTATTCTAAGCCTTGTCAAACAACATGCGCCGCAGCTTTTGGGTACTTCGACTTCGCTGGGTAAGACCCGCGAAGAACGTTTGGAACGCCTGTGCCGCCGTTTGGCAGGCAGCGGCATCTTACTGTTGATCTGTGACGCAGGAGACATGACGGGCAGTCCTGCGTTGATTCAGACTCAAAACTGGGTCAGCGGTGTTGCTCGTATGTACAGCGTGTTGGCGCGGCGGCTGTTCCCGTCGTATGCGCGGCTTGATACGCAGTATTTCGACAACGATCTGCCCGCTGTGGTAATTGCCAGTGGCGATTGTAATATCCTGATGCAAAAGATGGCAGGCTTTGTCATCCCGTATCTGGCGGCACGCCAAACACAAGGCGTCTCTGAAGCGGAACTGCGCGGGCTGGTGGACATTTTGTTGGAAGAATTAGAAGCCAGCGATCTGGCGCGCAATGAATATCAAACCCTGCGCGCTGAATGCGTGATGATGCTGCAACGGCTGCTGAGTTCGCCTGTGCGGCTGCTGGCGCTGAAAACGTTTGATCGCCCGATCTTTTTCGAGGCTCAGGAAACACCCGCCAAGGGGATGGAAACGATTGTGATTCCGCCCCCCCGCCCGAAGGAACTTCCCAAGAGTACCACCGAGGAGCTTCCGCCGAGGGACGAGATGCGGCGTAGAACGGGCACTTTTGCAGCAGTACAGCCCGAACGCCCCAACTTACTGCCCGAAACGGGACCGCTGACACCGCCACAGAAGTTGCAGACCGGGGAAACACCTGTCTCACTGCCGCGCAATCCCACAGCACCGCGCGGCGATA
>CALMZT010000918.1 GCA_937870805.1 uncultured Chloroflexota bacterium | reverse complement strand
AAAGGGGATTTTTATTATTGCTCGTCGCTGGCAGTGTACGGCGTCCTATGAAAATGTCCCGCATTACATCGAGCATTTTCAGCAGTCCGTGCTGCCTGAACTCAATCAGCTTAAAGGCTTCCGCGAAGCCTACATTTTGCGGCGCAATCTCGATGCAGGTGTCGAATTGACGGTGATGACGTTCTGGGAGACGATGGACGCTATTCGCAGTTTTGCAGGCGAGAAGGTGGAAAATGCTGTCGTTGAACCCGCCGCACAAGCCGTTTTGCAGACGTTTGATACGACTGTCACACATTATGAAGTTGTGTTGAATACTGGGCGCAGATGATGAACTCAATCAAGGCGCTGTTTGTTGACTTCAACGATACGATCAGTCCCGGCAACTTCGCTGAATCGTTTGCGCCGTTCGAGGCTGAGACAGGATGGACAGGCGAGGCGCTTGGCAAAGCCTATATTGAAGCCGGGCTTCTCCATCAACTGATGAGTGGCGCAGTCAACGAGCACGAATTTTGGATAGGCGTATCCGCGGTAACAGGTGTATCGCTGGAAATCTTACTGCAATACGCGGCAGTTATTCGGGACACGAAGACGCTCGACATTGAACTGATGGAGCTGCTGGTCACTTGTCAACGCCATTGTGGGATTTCCCTTGCTTTGCTCACAGACAATGTAGAGGAGATGTTTGCTTTCTGGAGACGGAAGTTCGATTTAGAGCAGTATTTCGGAGAGCACATCATTAACTCAGCGGAATGTAAGCTGCTGAAGCGCGACCCGCAAATTTATCACTATGCACTGAAAACAATCGGCGTGCGTGCTGATGAAGCCCTGTTTATTGACGACAACGTTGACTATTTAAAGGTTGCTCAAAGCGTAGGCTTTCAAACCATTCATTTTCAAGGGCGCGAACATCTCAGGCGCGAATTGATCGAGCGTGGTTTACTTCCCAATGAAGTGTAGGATGAATCATGCAAGTGTCGTTTGATGATTTTATGAAGATTGATATGCGCGTGGGTATCATCCGTGAAATACAGGAGTTCCCACGCGCCCGCAAACCTGCCTACAAAGTGCGCGTGGATTTCGGCAGCGAAATCGGTGAAAAGTGGTCTTCCGCGCAGGTGACGCATTATCCACTGGATGCGCTCATCGGACGGCGCGTGATCGCCGTCGTCAACTTCGCCCCCAGGAACATCGGTGGCTTCATGTCGGAGCGTTTGATCTTGGGTGTGCCGGATGAAGAGGGAAAAGTCATTTTGCTGCAACCTGATGCCGACGTGCCGCCAGGAGGTCGAGTATATTGATACTGAAGAATGAATAAACATAACATTTTGTTTAAATTTTGTTGAGCCATCATAACAATAAAACAACTCTTTATGTGCTATGATGGAACAAAGAATGGTGATGATGCTGCGCGTTTTTTGGCGCAGCATCTGCCAATATAGCTCGTCAGTTTTTTGAGGTTCGGCAAAAGGTGAACCTCATGAAAATCCTCGTACCCGCTGTCCTCATCCTCGCGATCATTCTCACGTTCATCGTAGTTGATGCCTGCCGCATCACACCGCGTATCTATCACACGGGCGATACTGCACTGGTGCTCACAGTTTACAACGTGCCTGTGTTGGTCTATGTGGTGAATGACCCTGCTGCCTTTGTATCGGGACGCCAGCAGCGCCGCTCCGCATCCAGCCGCCGAACGACGGGACGCTGGTTGCAAACGCAGTAAACGACAGCGACTCCCGCAGCTTTCATCATCCGTGCCCACACTAATTCAGGACTTTCGCTGTAAGTTGAATGTACCCTCTCCGCGACCCTGCCGCTTCGCTTACCCCATTGCATGGAGAGAGGGAGAAAAACAAAAACGTTTGTGTCTTCAAGTTCCTCTCCACGTCATTGGCATAAGCGACGGGATTTAGGGAGGGGTAAAAGCGAAAGTCCTGTAATTGACAGGTTTAGGTGCTGCGCCTAAACCTCTAATGGTTATCCAGAACTTTGACATTCTGAACTTTTTAGCGAACGGAGTCCATAATTCCCCGCCAATCCCCATCGCGTAATGTTGTACGCGCAAAAGCGCACCGACTCACACGTTTCGGATTTCGTCTGTTCCATTTCCTGCAAACACAGATGTTGCGTGATGTTTGTAAGAGAGGCTTGCGCCAATGAGACAACCGTCTATTCTGTCT
>CALMZT010000917.1 GCA_937870805.1 uncultured Chloroflexota bacterium | reverse complement strand
GCGGCACTCGCTGAAGTACCCAGTAAGGCAACCTTATCTAATTTAAATATCGCAGAAGATCAGGAAGCACTAGCTTTCAAGCGCACCCTGCGTCAGACCTTTCCCCAATCTCTTGACGTGCGCCTAAACGAAATTGGCGCTTTAACCGAGATGGGCTTTCATGCGCAGGCAATCAACTTATGTACAGAAGCCTTGACGATTTTCGATGACTTAATTCATCAAGCACACATTCGCTTGGCACGCTTGACGGCGGCGTGCAGTCCGCTATTCAAAACCGCTGAGATTCAAAAATTCACGCCCCTGATCTTAGAAGATGTACACGCTTTATGGGAAATCGGAGGCAAACTCTCAATTCGTTGGTCAGTGCGCGGGACGATACTTAGGGTGTTGATCACAAAAATCCAAAGCAGTGATTACATTCCCGTTCTCGAAACACTCACAGAGGATGAACTATTCCCGCCCATCATGCGGCAAGCATTTGAGGCGAAAATCACTCAACTACGTGCCTTTGAAGATGCGTTGAAAGCGCTCTAATTCTACTCGTTTATCAGTCGTTTGCGCTTGTCGTCATCCTCATCATCATCAACTTCCACCAATTCGCCATCGTCGGACAGTTCGAGTCGTCGCTTAGGCTTTTCTTCTGTCGTCACCTTCGCTTTTGATGGTTCGTCTGAGCCAAACATACCGAACACCGCCATCGCGTGCAACGCGAATACACCCAACCACGCGACGGACAAAATTTTGGCGACCTCTGGCGAAAAAGGCAGCAAATCAGAGCTGACAAAGCCGAGATAGACAAAATAGACGACCAAATGCACGCCCCACAAGAAGCGCTGGTTCAATCCTGGAATAGACATCAACAATTTCCTTTGAATGTTTTGTCTATCTATACGCCGCCGTGCCTGTAAAGTTGCACGTCAGGCGCTGTCCTTTTCGCCTTCGACCTCTTTTGTCTCCTTTGTCCCTGGACGCCGCATAAACCGTACTTTTGCCACGCGCATCCCGTCCATTTCCTCGACGCGCAAATCGTAAGCGCCAAAGGGCACGACATCGCCCTTGCGGGCAATACGATCTAAGCGTTCCGGCACGTAACCGCCGAGTGTCGTGGACAGCGGTTCGATGCCCGGATCGCCGAAACGATCAATGGCTTCGCTGATGCTCATCAAGCCATCGACCACACCTTCCTGAATATCCTGCGCCTTTATGGTTGACTCTTCGTCGTCAAATTCGTCGCGCACCTCACCAACTAATTCTTCGATGATGTCTTCCATCGTCACCACGCCCGCCATGCCACCGTACTCGTCGATAATCACGGCGAAGTGGGTTTTCGTCTCCTGCATCTTGTCCAGCAGTTTATCCACGCTTGCCGTTTCTGGAATAAACAAAGGCGTGCGCAAAATGGACGACAACGAAAACGGTTCATTCGGGTTGGTAAGTAACGATGGATGGCTCACTATCGTATCCAACAGGTCTTTGGTGTGCAGGATGCCGATGACCTTATCAATCGTGCCTTCATAGACTGGATAACGCGAATGATGCTGCTCGGCGATGAGTTTCAGCAGTTCTGGCAGTGGTGTATCAATAGAGATCGCATCCACATCGACGCGCGGTTGCATGATCTCCCGCACTGTAATCTCACTGAAATCGAAGACACGGCGCAGCATCCGTTCTTCGTTCTCTTGCAGCAAACCCGCTTGACGGCTCGACCTCACCAGCATTTCCAGTTCTTCTGCTGAATGGACCTGCGCGTGTCCGCTGGCTGGCTCAAAGCCCAGCAGGCGCACAACAAAATTACCGATGCTGTTCATGACAAAGATCACGGGGCGAAACACCCACAGAAAGACGGTTGTCGGGCGCGCGACAAACACGGCAACATCCTCTGGACGCTGCAACGCCATCGTTTTCGGTGCAAGTTCACCCAGAACGATATGCAGCACCGTCACCAGTGAGAAGGAGATGACGATAGAGATCGTTCTGCCGATACTATGCATGAAATCTTCTGACAGAAACGAAGCCATGATAGGCTCAAAAATACGTCCGACAGCAGGTTCGCCAATCCAACCCAAGCCCAAGCTCGCCAGGGTAATGCCTAATTGTGTGGCAGCAATGAAATTGTCGAGATGTTTGATCGCGTTCTGCGCGGATTTTGCACCTGCACTGCCCTCGGCGGCAAGCTGCGAGATGCGCGTCTGACGTGCAGCGACCAGGCTGAATTCTGCCGCGACGAAAAAGCCGTTGATAAAGACCAGCGCAAAAACAGCTAATAAACCTAAAATGATGTCCATATTGATCCCTTAAGAAGTAGACGGCGTACTTCCGACGCACAGAGATAATGCCTCTGAAACATTATCTGAACTTTTGATATTCATTGTCATATAGGATTACACACTTTTGCCGAATAGCCAACGCAGAAATGCATAGGAACTAGTCCTTGAATAGTTTGATATTCTTTGTTATCTTCTGCGTTGTGAGACGTTCTCACAAGACAGAATA
>CALMZT010000916.1 GCA_937870805.1 uncultured Chloroflexota bacterium | reverse complement strand
GAGTCCGCCAATAAGCCGCCGATGAGCGCGAACAACACAATGGGGATCACACGGGACAAACCAACGAAGCCCAGCCCTAAGGCTTGCAGCGCTTCGCCTTGCAGGGTGGTCGTACTGCCGAACAACGAGAAGGTGAAGGTTTGATTGGTCAAGAGTTGGACGACGTGCCAGTTGATGGCGAACAATTGGACTTGCGCGCCAGTAATCGCCATCAAATCACCAAACCAGACGAGTCGGAAATCACGATGCTGAAACGCCGCTAAACGGGGCGTAGAGGAAGGAACTTCTTTATCCATTACGAACTTTCGACTGTGGGAACGACGATGAAGTCTATTGTAACGGGGTGAAGTTAGTACCACGTAGTGCCATGTTAAGAAACGAGGTATAGGGCATGGCGCGCCATGCCCCTACGAAGCTTGATTATTCCTGTGGGATAGCAGGGGGAACACTGAGATAGCTCAGGAACAGACCAACGAAGCCTGACATGAAGGTGACGCCAAGCCACATGTGAATGGGCCAATGCGTGCCGTACAGTGGGATCAACAGCGCAAAGTACAACAGAGATACCATAAAGGGCATTAGGAACGAGAACACACGCAGCGCAGCGACTCGTTCCACTGAGGGCTTGAGCCACAGCAGCAGCGCATCGCCGATAATGCCCGCCACGACAGGGGCAATCAACAGCGGTGGGAAATCAACGATGTCTCGATTGCGCAGCCAGAACATCAGCGCCGTTTGCACAATCATCAATACCGTGAGGAAACCGCGCGGCAGTTCCCAGCGACGCATCACCAGCAGCAGCGTGCCCATCAGCAGCAGAGCAGGCGTCAGGAAGTTGTAGATGTTATATACAACGGCATAATGGTCTGCGCGTGGACTGTCGATCAAATCGTAAGGGCTGCTGAAATAATGCGAATACTGCGTGAAGAACGTCAGTACCATGAACACACAGATGAGTGAGATCATCGCCGGCAGTAATTTCGTCCAGCCGCCCTGTACGTCCTTGCGCAGCCATGCAGCACGCAGCGGCGCACTGAGGAACAGCAGCGCCCCTGTCGCCAGCACCAGATGCGCCGGACTCAGCAGCGCTTGAATATCGGCTTCAAAGCCGAACAGGGAATGCCATAGCATGTCGAAGCCGCCACCGGCACCGAAGATGAGAACGCCTAACAAAGCCAAGCCGTAGCCTCTGGGCATCGCCCGTACCCAAGTATGACCTTTGAGTACATTGATGAATTGTGTCGTTGCCAACGTGAGCGCGACGAAGCCAAAACCAGAATATAAAACAGCGTGCCAGGAGGTAAAGAAGGTGTTATCGACCTCGCCATGATTATGTGCCCAGCCGTCGAGAAACAGCCCGCAAAGAACATAGAAGCCGAGCACCGCCACGAACAGATCAAACTTGAGGCTGTCGGCAGGATAGCTTTCGATACGCCGCCGTACACCGCCGACTTGTGTAGAAGTTGCCATAGTCATCTCTTTTCAATCACATTGAAACACCATTATCATATGATGATTTTGACACGAGTGTTTCTTAAATTTCGGATTTCCGACGTAATTTTAACCACTATCGGGTATAATTTGTGAAATATGGCACTAAGGATGAGCTATGGAAACTTTAAAGACTCTATTTCGGCGTGTCGATGTATCCATCACGAATTGGATGGCGCGCTATGGCGTGCTCCTGCTACGCATCAGCCTGGTCATCGTCTTTCTGTGGTTCGGCGTGCTCAAGTTTTTCCCCAGCCTCAGCCCCGCTGAAGGACTGGCGACGCGCACGATTGAAATCCTGTCATTCGGCTTGGTGAAGCCCAATGTGTCGCTGCCTTTGTTGGCAGCATGGGAAACCCTCATCGGCTTGGGACTCATTACAGGCAAGTTCATGCGGGCGACGATTTTGCTGCTGTTCCTGCAAATGCTCGGCACGATCACGCCACTGTTCCTGTTCCCCAACGAGACGTTTGCACAGTTTCCCTTTGCACCTACGCTCGAAGGTCAGTACATTATCAAGAACGTCGTGCTCGTTAGTGGGGCACTCGTCGTTGGAGCAACAGTGCGCGGTGGCGCGATCATCGCTAACCCGAAAGTCGCCGCGGAAGCGCTGCAAAAGCAAGAGCGAGAAGATCAACGACTGACACAAGTTTGACAAATATAAACCGCCGGAAGCCAAAAGGTTCCCGGCGGCAGGTTGAGTGAAAACTGTTGACTGAAGACTGGCTTCGCTAGTACAAGTCTGGTCTGCGATCCTCGAACACTGGAATCTTGCTGCGCACTTCTTCCACCGTATCCATCTCTACTTGTGCGGTCAGCAGCATGGGCGACTCGCCGCCTTCGATGATGATCTTGCCCCAGGGATCGACAATCATCGAATGCCCGCCGAAGAAGGTTTCGCCCGTTTCTCCGACAGCGTTACACGCCACCATGTAACACTGGTTCTCAATCGCGCGCGCCACCAATAACGCGCGCCAATGCTCCACGCGCTGGATAGGCCATTCGGCGGGGATAATCACCACCTTCGCGCCTTCGACGGCATAGTGACGGAAGAGTTCGGGGAAGCGTAAATCATAACAAATGGCGATGCCTGTGTTGCCCCAGGGTAAATCCATCGACAATGGCGCAGAACCGGGTTGCAGCCATTTGTCTTCATCCATCAAGCGGAACAAGTGGATTTTGCGGTACACGCCCATCATGCGCCCGTTCGGTGCGAAGAACGCGGCGCTGTTGGCGACTTCCAGACCGCGCTTCTCTAAGATCGAGCCGACGATGCTGATTTTGTACTGCGTTGCCAGCGCTGCAAGCTGATTAAACGTTCCAGAATTGAGCACGTTGGCAAGGTCTTTAGCATTTTCCAGCGCATAGCCCGTAGACCACAGTTCAGGCAGCACGACTAACTGTGAGCCGCGCCGCGCTGCTTCAATAATTAATTTTTCCACGTTGGTGTAGTTTTTGTTCACGTCGCCCAGCGCAACGTTCATTTGGGCAAGGCTGATGGTCAGTTTAGGCATACCTGTTGCTCCCGTTTAAAAGTGTATTTCCATAAAGCTTCGATTTGACGGATGGTGTGCAGCATCCGATTTTTATCTCGCCTGCGTCTCGCGCCACAGCGCCATGACCGCCTCGACAATTTCATCAGATGATAAGTATGTTGTGTCGAGTTCCAGCACGCCTTCATGCTTGCGAATTGCCCACTCACGTTTGACATAACCCAATGCTTGAGCACGCTCCTGTGGGTTATGATAGCGCGCGCCCATCGCCAGGTGCAAACGGCGCAGCACGGCGTCCAACGCCGCTACAAGACAGATCACCGGTCCTGTCTCCTGCAAGCGCGGCAGATGGTCGGCGTTGAGCAGTGTACGCCCGTTGACTTGCAGGACGACGCTTCGTCGTAATACCGCCTCATCAATTGCTTCGACTTCGAGCATTTTTAAGCGCTGCTCACCGTACACCTCACGGATTTCGTCAATGGGCAGCCCCGCGCGCGTTTCAATGTGCGCGTCAACGTTGACAAAGCGCATCTTCAGGCGTTCGGCAACTCGTCCAGTAATTGCAGGCTGGTTCGGTCCGGTGTAGCCTGTAAGAATCAAGTTGCGGTCTTGCGGCGGCAAGATGAAAGGCGTGCCACTGCCGTTACTGTGCAGCCGCATGGGCGTGTAGGCGCGTCTACCTTGTTCAGACATCAGCGCCATCCGGGATACCACTTGTCGAGCAGTAACAGCAGATCATTCAACGTGTTGATCGCGCCATCGGGAACGACCAAACCACTAATCAACGGCTGCGTAGGATGTTTGACACGCATCACCGCTTTCAGCCCTGCGCCCTGCGCGCCTGCAATATCCGCCACCGGGTTATCACCGACAAAAATCGTTTCGTGTGGCTCTGTGCCAAGACACTCTAACGCGAACTGGAAAATTTTGGGATGTGGCTTGAGATAACCGACATCTGCCGCCGAGATGCGACACTCAGGGAAAAAATCCAGCAGTCCGTGCGTCTTCATTTCAATATCACGCAGCGTCATCGGCTGAAAGGCGTTGGTGACGATACCGATTTTGATGTTGTTTTCGCGCAGGATTCTGAGCGCGGCGGGCACGTCGGGAAAGGCATAGGTGCTTTCCGGCGCTGCCCAATTGTAGGCATTCAAACATTCCTGCACACCCAGCGCGCCTTCGGGTATCCCCTGCGCGAGGGCTGCATCGAGTAAAATGTGTCCAAGATGCGGCGCAAGCAGTGAATCGCGCGCGTTCATCCATGCATCACGCACACGGTTAAAATACTCTTGTGCGTAAGCGTTCCAGTCGGTCAACGGATAGACTTCACGACAGATGTAATCAAACACACCACGCAGGTGTTTCGCTTCCCTGACTTCCCAATTATCAGTAAAGGTACTCCAATCAATCAGGGTATCATCAAGGTCAAATAGTATCGCTTTAAGCACGTTTCCTCATACAACAAACACACTGTAGGAGCACAGCCCTTAAGCGAAGCGACTGCGCCCCTACAAGAAGCAAATTCAATTCATGAGCATACAAACAATGGCTAGCGCACCTTGTCCAGCGCGCGCATCATCCGCAGCGCTTGATCGAGTCCCCCTTGATACGTGGGATACTGCGCTTTCCAGCCCAACTGAGACTGCGCCTTCGCCGTGCTGACTTCTGTCGTGATGTCCAGCAGCGTAAACTGTTCGTCAGTAATGTTGCCCAGGAACTCCGCAAGCCTGCGCGGCAGGCGTCCCGGTTTGCCTGCGCCGAGCCGCTGTGCATATTCCTCGATGAACGTGGCAAGCGAGACAGGCTTTTGATCGGCGATGTTGAAGACTTCGCCCTTAGGCTGCTGCTCTGCCACCTGGACAATCGCGCGCGCGGCATCTTCGTGATGCAGCCATGCGGTCTTTTTGTCTGAACCCGCGTAGAACGGTCTGCCCACACGGAAAGAGTCAGCATACAGCGCTAAATTGTGATCGCCCGCACCGTACAGATAGCCCATGCGCAGCACAGACGACGGAATAGCATTGCTCGTAATCGTGTCTTCGGCGTCAATTGCCGCTTGAAACGCCGCATGACTACCGGGAGCTGTGCGCGCAGCGTTTTCGTCGGCAGGCGAATGCGTTTCGCCGTACAGCAGCGTGTCGCTTGGGTGGACGATGAAGCTGACGCCAGTGGCTTGCGACGCCTGAAGCAGCGCGGCGGTAGTGGCTTTGAGGGAAGCGGCAAAACCTCGCCAGTCTTTACCGTCATGCAGCAGCGTGTTGGGAAGTTGTGGCGTTAAGTTAACCACGACGTTGGGTTTTGCCATTGCCATCATGCTGCGCAGTTCGCCCGCGCGCGTTGGGTCAGCATAGACCGGGATTGCGCCATCCTGATGGGCGAGGTCTGCGCCTGCTTTGCCCTGCGTTACCGCCATGACCTTGTGCCCGCGTGCCACAAGCTGCCTGACCACGACGCGCCCCAGTGGACTTGTGCCTGCCGTCACAAAAACGTTCATCGGTTCAGCCATGAATCATTTCTTTCTGATATTTTTAAAGCGGATGCAATAGATAGTTATTATACCTGCTGATGTGCCATTCAGCACAGAACCAAAACAGGTACATTAATTAGGATAGCGGTTCGTGAGGAACAAGCTGCGGGACAAATCATTAGAGGTTGGTGAAAAAGAGCGTTCGCCAGCGTCTGATGATGTAACGTACCGTTGATGCTCAAGACTCAAGATATACTAGAAGTTAACTATGCTAGTCGATTGAAAGGTTTTACGATGAGTCCTAAAACAGAAGTGGCGACACTGGCGGGCGGGTGTTTCTGGTGTTTAGAAGCGGTGTACGACCAACTCAAAGGCGTTGAAGATGTGATTTCCGGCTATTCGAACGGCGCAGTGGTGAAGCCGACGTATCAGCAGGTTTGTACAGGCATGACCGGACACGCGGAAGTTGTGCAAATCAAGTTTGACCCTGAGGTGATTAGCTTTCAGGACATTCTGGATGTATTTTTCACCATCCATGACCCCACGACACTCAATCGTCAGGGTGCGGACGTTGGCACGCAGTACCGATCTGCAATCTTCTATCATACGCCGGAACAGAAGGAAATCGCTGAGCGCACGATTTCGGTCATCAACAATGCGCGCCTATGGGATCACCCGATTGTGACTGAAGTCGCGCCGATTGATCAATTTTACGCGGCAGAGGACTATCATCAGGAATACTTTGCCAGGAACCCGTATCAAGGGTACTGCCGCGCGGTGGTTGCGCCGAAAGTGGCGAAGTTCCGCAAGCAGCATTTTGAGCGCTTGAAGGCGTAACGCAGACTCTCACAGGGGCATGGTGCGCTATATACGCATTAAGTGAAGGTTTTACGTTCATGGGTTCGCCGCCAGAAACTAAAGTTTCCGGCTGCCAAAGTACCACGTCCAATAAATTGGACAGGACAGGCGCTTTTGGCTGATAGAATTTTCGGGCAGACACATCGGTCTGCCCCTACAACTCTCACTTCGGAGGGCAAAACCATACTGAGCACTTCGCTTAATGTCTTTGTAAAGCGCCGTGTTTTTTTCGTCTTCTACTGAAAACTGAGAAGTGTCAACTGAAAACTAGATGGGTGGCAGCCACATCGCCCGCAGCGCGACGAAACAATACGCCGCCAACAGTGCCGCGCCTGCGCCCGCAACCACCCCACGCCAACCACGATTGCCTCGCAGCACTTTATGCAGTCCATAAATACCCGCGATAAACAGAAAAAACCACAAAAAGCCGATGTAGCGCGCGTGAATGACCACCGCATCGACATAAGGATACGCCAGATACCGCATCATCTGCGCGGCATGGGCGACCAGCGTCACGATCACAACGACAACGCTGCCATCGCGCACCGCATAACGCCAGCGAAACACACAGCGATAGCAGGCATAAACAAAGCCAAAGACCATGATGAAGGTGACAGGCACCGCCAAATATTGCAGCAGTTGCAAATCGTTGTAGCGGGTGATGGGCATCGGGAAGCGGTGCGGCACGGCTGTCAGCAGCTTGTAGTCCCAACTGAGGTAGGCATCGCTGTTCCAATGATTGTAGTAATCGCTGTGCAGCGTGACGTATTGTAAACTCCAGTAGCCAGCGCGCCCGGATTTATAAGCGATAGGCGATAGGAACAGCGTCGGGTCAAAGTTCAGCAGAAAGCGCAGGTGATCGGGTGGTTCGCTGGGCATGACCGGACGTACACCCATTGCGCCAAACGGGTCCTCTAAAAAGCGCATCGTCTGATACGTGTTCACCAGAAACGGCACAAGCATCAACGGTATGCCCAACGCCGCATATTTGCCAACGGTCAATACATCATTCCAGCGCCGCCAAAGCGCCTTGTGCAGCATTATCACGCACATCAGCGCTGCATACGCGCCGAACAAGACGACGCCGTTGTTCTTAAAGGCGACGGTAAAGCCACACAGCGCCGCCGCGCGCAGCCACGCACCAAGGTCTTTTTCGCGTCCGGTACGCCCCAAGCGCCACAGCGCCATACACGCCAGTGTGCCGAAGATGAGCACGGGCAGATCATTGCTGAACATTCCCCGTGCCATCACATGCATCGGCAGCAGCATAATCACGAGCAGGGTGAGCGCTTTGAACAGGGGATGCACATGGCGCAAGACCTGTTCGATGATGTTCGTCATGATGAGCAGCCAGCCCATCGAAAGCGCGAACAGCACAAAAGGCATCAGCCGCTGCATACTGTCGCCGACAATGGGATCACCTACGATGAACACCCACGCCGCGAGGATATAGTACAGCGGTGCTTGATGAGCTTCGTAGTTGTCGTAAGGGTTGTACTCTGGTGTCGGCGGTGAACCTGTGGTACGAATCACGTAGGCGTTGATGAAGTGCTGTGGCATGTCGTAGCCGTAGAACAGGTTGTAGTAAAGATACGTGTTGATGGACAGCGCGCCGACAATGCACACAGGCACAATCGCCCATGCGTAGCGCCAGCACCGCAGACGATGAAAGAGGATTTTCATAGGGAGCACGGCGTTGAAAACAATGAGCAATGAGTTTTGCCTACCTTCAACTCACTGCTCATCGCTTATTGGTCGTCACTCTAAATCAACAGCCGCATCGGGTTTTCAATCAACTGCTTGAGTTCCTGCAAGAACTTCGCGCCTTCCGCGCCGTCGCTGACGCGGTGATCGACGCTGATAGTCACTTTCATATGTGTGCCCACGCCCAATGTGCCATCGCCTTTGACGACGGGTATTTTCTTCGCCCCACCTACAGCGAGAATGCCTGCTTCCGGCGGGTTGATGATGGCGACAAAATCTTCCACGCCATACATACCCAGATTGCTCACCGTAAACGTGCTGCCCGATACATCATCAGGCTTCACCTTGCCTGCCAGCGCACGCTCAATCCTGGCTTTGTTTTCGACTGCCAGCGTGCCGAGCGACGTTTTATCAGCATCGTGCGCGACGACGTTCATCAGCCCGCCGTTGTTCAGCGCGACGGCAATCCCGATGTTGTACTGCTTGCGAAAGACGATGTCGGTGCCGCGCACGGCGGCGTTGAGCACGGGGAACTTTCGCAGCCCCTGCACCACCGCCTGGGTGATGAACGGCAGGTAGGTGAGCTTCTCTCCGTACTGCTTCTCGAAGTCGGGCCGCAGCCTCGCGCGGACGCGGGCGACCCGCGTGAGGTCGACCTCGAAGAACGAGGTGACGTGCGCCGACGTCTGCCTGGAGTACACCATGTGACCCGCCGTAAGGCGGCGGATCTTCGACATCGG
>CALMZT010000915.1 GCA_937870805.1 uncultured Chloroflexota bacterium | reverse complement strand
AAGCAGGGACACAGCCTTATTCAAGCCCTTCTTGATGCTTTACTTGGACTACCTCTCGTCCCTGCCTGAGTAGTTACGTGTAAATTTATAATAGCCATAAATACCGACATCTACATTTTGCCACGTCCCATTTGCTATCCGCACAAGCACGCCGTCAGATCCCATTGCCATGATGACATTGCGCGTTTGGCGGTCTACCAAAGCATCTAAAGGATTAGCGATGAGAGTAGTAGGGGCATACATTTGCCGCTGAAGTGCGCCCCGCGCTTCGTGATTGATACCTGATAAGTTAACCTCTTGCGTCCATGTCAGCCCACCATTTGGTGAGCTTTCAATAGACTCCCCTGCTGAATAGCGATAGAGTCGAACACCATCTGTAACATAACTGTTTTGATTAACTGGCACTGAGGACTGCTCAGCTTGCAGAATCTGCCCATCCAAGCAGGGAATTTGTTCAATCACGGAAGCATTTTGAATGTGCCACGTTAATCCGCCATCTTCGGACAGATAATATTCAACAACATGAGGGAAAAAAGTGTATGCATAAATTTTTGTTCCCGCCTGGCATAGCCGTACAATTCCATAATTATAGAGCCTCGACGGTTTCGGCATTAGTGATACCGTACCGAACGCTAACAAAGCGATGAGGGTGACGAGGCTAATCGGATGAACGAGTTTATAGACAGCATGCTTGAAAGTATAAGTATTCATAATCAGTTCCTCTTCCACATTATAGGATGAGGTTCGTTGTTCATCGTGCGCGCATAGGAAATACGTAGGCTTAGCGTAGAGCAAACGTCTACCTTTTAGGTGTGGAATCAAAATATGTAATTGAGAAGTGAGGGAAAAATACTACAGCCCGAACTGTTCTCGTTGGGCGAAATCATCCAGCGCGCGGCGAGTGACGACATAGGTGCTGCCCCGACGGATGGCGACGATGCTGCCTTCGTCCGCCAACTGCCACACATCATGTTCCGAAACGCGCAGATAACGTGCGGCGTCAGCAAGGGTCATCGTTTGGGGTTCAAATGTGGGGGCAGTGATGGGTGCGGCGGGGAAAGTGGAGATATAGGCGGGTTTGAAGGGTTTATAATTTTCAAAGGGCGTGTCTTTGGGAAGCCAGAAGCCTGTCTCGCGGATTTTGATGACGAGACTACAGGTGCCGATGACGATTAAACAGACACCCGTGATCTGGAGCATACTCCACAAGTGCTGCTGTTCTTCGGTGGGTTCGTTGCCGCGCGCATCGGCGGTGGCGGCGTAGACAAAAGTAGTGAGCAGTAACCCTACCAGCAAGGGAGTCAGTAATGCTGTTTTATAAAAGCGCTTGCTGCGTGGGGTGGAATGGTTGCTCAATGCCAGCAGCAGTGTTCCCCCAATTAACACGATGAAAAACACAGCATCAACCTCACCAGAACGAACACAGGTTAAAAAAAGTAAATTTCAGATAATATTCTCACAAACCATTTGTTTTTGCAAATCTTTTATAACGATTTTGCAAGATTAATTAACGAAATTTCATAAACCACGCTGCGCCAGCCACGCCAGGACGTGATCGGCGGCGACCTGCCAATTCGTGTCGAGCATCATGTCATGCGCGGTGTCGGGCACGATCACAGCGGTGGTGTTGTAGGAGCGCGCGGTACGCTGCACTTCCCAAACGTGAAACACTTTATCATTCTCTCCACCGATAACAAGCAGCGGCGTTTTGACGCGCTTTGGACGCGGTAAATTCAGTATCAATACATCGAACGCTGTGCGCCACGATTCATCGTTGAGCAGCGCCGCGTAACGGTCAACATCGGCTTGTGGTACATCGGGTGAGAAGAAGTGTTCGCGTGCCAGTTTAGGAGATTTGACATAGGGGTCGAGGCGCAGCGTGAACAGAGCTTTCAGCGCCAGTATTGGATGTTTCAAGTTAAGGCGCGTGAAAAAAGGCAGCGCGCCGAACGTTGGAATCGAGGCGACGAGCACGGCGGCGGGTGGCTGGCGCTTTTCCAGGTATTTCTGGACGACGAAGCCACCCAACGAGTGCCCAATGAGCACGGGATGCTGCTTGTGTTCGCGCTCAATCCGTTCGACCACTGATTCAACGTCACTAACGTAATCGTTGACGGAATTGAGCCGCATGGGTTTTGTTGCGGGACTTTTGCCATGCCCGCGCAGACTCGGCGCATAACAGGCATAACCACGCTGCACAAGATAAGGCATCCAGTATTCGTCCCAACACCACGCGCCATGCCACGCGCCATGTATAAAGAGCAAGGGCGTTGGCTTGATCGCGCCGGTTTGCGGTTTGCGCGTGAGCAGTTCGAGCGCCATCGACGGTATCCTTAATGGCTAAAAACAAGCTAAAATTGGAAATGTGAACTTTTCAATCTCCCTTATATTGTAGTGGAAAATCACACGGCGATGGGTTTTGCGCGTAGGACTTTCATCATAAATTTCACAGTATCGTATGCAGAAGTTTTCTCAAGTTAGGTATTGGAACTGAAGTCTATGAGTAAATCATATCTTGTCGTGGTCGAGTCGCCCGGCAAAATCAAGAAGCTGAAAGCGATTCTCGGCGCGGATTATGAAATTATCGCCAGCATGGGGCATGTGGTGGATTTGCCGCCGACGACGTTTGGCATCAATATCGAGACGATGCAGCCTGATTACGTGGTGATGAAAGCGGATGTGGCGAAGCGCATTCGTGAAGAGGCAAAGAAGGCGTATCAAACGATCTATCTCGCCTCTGACCCTGACCGTGAAGGGGAAGCCATCAGCTATCACGTTGCCAGTTTGATCAAACGCGCTAATCCGAAGGCGACCATGCAGCGTGTGAGCTTTGACGCGATCACGCCTTCCGCCGTGAAAGCAGCATTCAATAACCCGCGCGCATTAGATAATCGGCTCGTCGCAGCACAGGAAACCCGCCGCCTGTTAGATCGTCTGGTCGGCTTCCCCGCTTCCCGTTTCCTGTGGCAGTTCGTGCAGGGCAAGGGTTTATCCGCAGGGCGCGTACAGTCCGTCGCGCTGCGGCTGGTCGTGGAGCGCGACCATGCCATCGCCACGTTTGTACCGGAAGAATACTGGACGATTACGGGCTTGTTCAAAGCGGCAGGCGGCGAATTCAGCGCGCGCTTGACGCAGTGGCAGGGCAAAAAGCCTGCGCTGAAAAAGCAAGCGGACGCTGAGGCGGTGTTGAACGCGCTCAAAGGCGTTCCTTTCCACATCAAAGAAGTGCTGCCTAAACAGCGCCAGCAGAAGCCGCCTGCGCCATTCATTACCTCGTCGTTGCAGCAAGCGGCAAGCTCACATTTAAAAATGTCGCCGGATGCTGCCATGAAGCTGGCACAGCAGCTTTACGAAGGTGGGCATATCACTTATATGCGGACGGACAGCCCTGCCGTCTCGCCGGAAGGCGCACGCATGGCAGAGGCAACTATCCGTAAATTGTACGGTGAAACTTATCTCGGCAGCACCAAACACAGCGCGAAAGGAAACGCACAGGAAGCCCATGAGTGTATCCGCCCAACGGACAGTGATGTCTCTCCTGCTGACTTGAGGCGAACATTAGGTGCTAGCGGAGAGCGTGCCGCCGACCTGTACGATCTGATCTACAAACGGTTTCTTGCCAGCCAGATGGCGAATGCCGTATTCAATGAAGTGCATGTGAAAGTGATAGGCGGTGAAGCCATCTTCAGCGCCAAAGGTTCACAGTTGGTCTTCGATGGATTTTTGCGCGTTTACGGTTACACGGAAGAAAAGGAGACGGTCAAACGGGCAGATGAGGAAGAAGACGACGAAACACCGACCAACAAGCAGCTACCGCCGTTGAAGGCAGGCGAAAGTGTGCAGGCGCTCAAATTTACACCGCAGCAGCATTTCACCAAGCCGCCCGCGCCTTATACCGAAGCGCTGCTCATCAAGGCGCTGGAACAGAACGGAGTGGGACGCCCATCGACTTACGCGCAAACCGTCGCCACCATCAAACAGCGCGGCTATGTAGATATTCTCCAGCGTAAATTGGCAGCCACAGCGCTCGGCAAAGAAGTGCATCAGGTGCTTTCCAGCAAACTGACGGGCTTGTTTGAAGTCCCCTTTACAGCGCAAATGGAAACGGCGCTTGATGACATCGCGGCGGGCAAAACCAACGGACGCGACTACCTGCGCACGTTCTGGACACAGGTGTCGCCGCTATTCGGACAGCAGGTTATTCAGGCAACACTGGCGCACACTGCCCCGGCAAAGTCGAAAACCCGCGGCGCAGCGTCTGCATCCAAGCGTCCACGACGCAGCACTGCGCGGAAGCCTTCTACTAAAGACTCAACCCCTACAGCAGTGAGCAGCGAATATGGCATGTGTCCGCAGTGTGGTAAGGCGCTGGTCAAACGCAAGGGATCGCGCGGCGACTTCATCGGTTGCAGTGGCTTCCCCAAATGCCGCTTCACGCGCCCAATGCCGGAGCATAAGTAGCGGTTAGCCGTCAGCGATCAGCGATCAGCAAATGCAAGCCTCAGTAGTAAAGCGTTGATTCAGACGCATCAAGATAAGTCTTAATGCTTCGGTTGCCATCGCCAGAAGTTCAACACCTCCGGCTAAGGGTGGTTTGCAAACCCTTAAAAGGATTGTGCTCGCGCTGTATTCGGGTTCACCAACCTCTTGAGAGGTTTCCAGATTTTGCCTAGCGGCGGGTTTTGAACCCGCTGCGAGAAACCATTAAGCGTTATTTTGATGCTTGAAAACAGGTTGGTTCGCCGCTACAGGTGTCGAATGCGCTTATGCCTATGGCGCGCTGAGCACTTCATAATGGGTGACGGTGGGTTCGAGTTCCAAAAGAAATTCGGTGTCTGCGGGATAGTAGTGCGCTTTTTCGATGTCATCGCCTGCGAACTGGCGAATCGCATCATAGGAGTCCCACAGTGAGATCAGTAGAAAATGCGCTTGATCGCCTTCGATGCGCCGCAGCACATAAACGCCGCGATTGCCTGGAGTCGCTTTGTAATCGGGGATGCCTGTTCTGTTCAGGTAATCCATATACTCATCGGCTTTTGCGGCGGGCGTTACGCCGTGCCATGCGCGTGCGATCATGCTGTTGTGCTCCATATTAGAAACAATCTTTTGACTTCCGTAAATACTGAACAGAAGTCCAAGCATTGTACATAGATTTCAATCATTATAACAAATTTACTGGTAATGTTATATTTACGTAATTTATGTAATACTTCGCCTGCTCAAATTGATAGGATTTTGTTACGGTTATGAAGGTTTTATGAATTTTTTTCATTTTGTACTTACGGCTGAGTGTAACTATTTCTTTTGCATTTTTATTTATATTGTATGCTAATATTTCATCGTAGTATAGTTGGGGTTGGGGCAGGACATAATTCGTTAAGTTAGATTACACAGGAGAGTCTTATGATCGGAAATCCGCTTCGCAGGAATGCGAGATTTTTATATCTTTTCCTTATCGTGTTCGTCGTAGCGCTGGGGTTATTCTCCAGCAGCGTAGCGGCACAAGAAAACCCGACTGTTCTACCGATGGCAGAGTGCTTGCGCGATCTCGGTCCTAATGCCAACCCGCGCTATGAAGCGCACTTCCGCTATCAAAACACAACAGGTGGCACCATCAATATCCCCATTGGTAATGATGGTCTCGGCAATATCAACGAGGTTACTGGTGGTATACCCACTTCTCAACCTACGGCATTTATATCGGGCTTATCTGACGCTTGGCCCAACACAGCGACAGTAGTACCCTTTAACAGTGGCGTCGTGGAGTGGACAATCGGACAGCCAGGTCAAAACCTTGCCAGCGATACTGTGACTCTTGATACCCCTACTTGTGGTTACTACATTGTCGTCGATAAGACATGGGTGGATGCCAACGGAAACCCATCACCTGTCCCGCCAGGTGACCTACCTGCCGAGTGGCGTCTCGATATGACGGCTTTCGACAGCAGTAACAATCCGACGGGGGCGACAGGCAACTGCGTGTACTTGCTGCCTGATCCTCAACTGCGCTGCACTTACAGCAATCCCGGCTCAAGTGTCACAGACGGATTGTTTGTGCCCTGGGATGGTTTATACAGTGTAATTGAAACCCCGAACCTGGAGCCAGATTGGGTGCAGGCAGGTGGGACGGGCGAAAACTTCGATCCCGAACCTGCTGGCTACTGCGACGAGAACTATCAAGGCGTCGCCTCTGACTGCTATCACCTGGTCACCAATCAGCAGGGCTTGCAAGGCGGCTCTGGTACGCTCACCATTCGCAAGGTACGTGACGTTGACAGCAGCGGCACCGAAAACACGGGTGATACGCCTGTCGAAAACTGGCAGTTTACCGTCGTCAATACCGATACTAACGCATCGCAGACAGTGCAGACTGGTGTTGATGGTTCGGTTAGCATTCAGAACCTGGCAGCCGGCAGCTACACGGTGACCGAAGCCAGCGCGCCTGTGGGTGATAATACACAGTGCTGGTCATTCAGCTTCAGCGTGCCAGCAGGTGCCACTGCGCAAGCGCCAACAGTGACGGCATCAGTTTCCAGTGGTGCAGCAACGACGGTGACGTTCGGCAATATCTGCACGACAACGGAGACACCCACCGAAACGCCGACGGATACGCCGACGGGAACACCAACGGATACCCCGACGGATACCCCAACCGAGACTCCGACAGATACGCCGACGGAAACACCCACTGAGAC
Organism: uncultured Chloroflexota bacterium; assembly: GCA_937870805.1. Lineage (GTDB taxonomy): Bacteria > Chloroflexota > Anaerolineae > Aggregatilineales > Phototrophicaceae > JACAER01. The sequence continues at coordinate 1,850 of CALMZT010000915.1, read as the reverse complement.
CGCCACCCCGCAGTTCCCCGAATGCGGTCCCAACTTCGTGCTCACGGGTGAGGTCATCACGGGGACTGATCGTTCGGACTTCATCGAAGGTACAGCCGGCAACGACGTGATCTTCGGTCTCGGCGGACCCGACGAAATCTACGGTTTGACGGGCGATGACTGCATCTTTGGTGGTCGTGGTCTGGATAACCTGTACGGCAACGAAGGTAATGACTACATCGAAGGTAACGAAGGCGACGATTACATCGAAGCTGGCGCAGGCGTTGATACCGTTCACGGTAACGAACAGGACGACCTGATCCTCGGTGGCGATGACAACGACCTGCTGTACGGCGATGCGGGCAGTGACTGCATCTTCGGTCAAAACGGCGATGACTACATCGAAGGCAACGACGGCAGTGATGCACCGCTGGTCGGTGGCGCTGGCGATGACACCATCAATGGCGGCGCGGGTGACGACGACATTTATGGCGACGCCTACACGGGCAGCAGTGGTCATGCGCAGTTCCCGACGGACTCTGGCGCGCCCGGCAACGACACGCTGAACGGCGACTCTGGCGATGACACGATCTTCGGTGGCGGCGGCAACGACGCGATCAACGGTGGTGAAGGCGATGACCAGATGTACGGTGAAGACGGCGACGACACCGAAACAGGCGGGACGAACAGCGACCACTTTGATGGTGGCGCGCACGGACAGGGCGACACCGCTACGGACTTCGTTCCGGGTGATCCTGATTGGGATACCTGCGTGAACGTGGAATTCGGTTGCAGCGCTCCGACGGAAACGCCTACCGAAACACCCACCGAGACTCCAACGGAAACACCAACCGAGACTCCGACGGACACTCCTACTGACCCGGCGAACCAGCCACCAGATGCGGTTGATGACAGCTATGATGCCCTTGTTGGCGGTACGACGATTATCGTCGCGACTTCGGGTGTGTTAGTGAACGATACCGACCCTGAAAGCGACCCGCTGCAAGTGACCACGACAGGCACACTGGCGACCACACAGGGCGGCACAGTGAGTATGAATGGTGATGGCGCGTTTAATTATGACCCGCCCACAGCAGCCTTCACAGGCGTCGATACCTTCACCTATACGATCACCGACGGCGGCAACACGGATACCGCAACAGTGACGCTAAACGTGATCCTAATCCCGTAACTGTAAACGCGAGATTGTAGGGGATGACCAATGTGTCGTCCCGTTTCTCAACAAAAACGAACTGCCCGATCAACATTGGTCGGGCAGTTTTCGTTTCTCTGGTCGCTTCAGTTTGGAATCATATCGGGTGAGCGAATTACAGCTTTTCCCACTCCCACATACCGTAGAGGACTGCATCGGGGAGGCGGTATCCGGCTTGCGTGAGTGTCATGCAGATTTCACCAATGTGATACCATTCGTGGGCGACAAGGTAGCTGTAAAAGGTCGCCGGAGAGCGCTTGTAAGACTTGACTTTGCCCTTTACGGCAGATTCTTGCAACAGCTTTGCCATCGCCGCAGCAGAGGCTTCCAGACTGGTGGCGAGTTTCTCTTTGCTCAGCGCTGCTTTATCCTCTTCGGATTTGACGGGAATTTTCTCCAAGCCTTCCATGAGCTTCGGCGTTTGCTCCAGCCACATCAGGCGCACGTTATGGATGTGGGCGAAGATTTCCCCCCACGCTGCGCCCTTTCATGCCCGCAGGCACGCCCGATAAGGCTTCTGGCACAGTGTTTTCCAGCAGCAGCGCGAGAATACGACCATGTACACCCCACGCTTCGAGTAATTGTTCGGCGTCCATCTTCCCTCTAAAAGATAGAACATCTAGTCTATTCTATCATTATTCACTGACGTTACGCACCG
>CALMZT010000914.1 GCA_937870805.1 uncultured Chloroflexota bacterium | reverse complement strand
CTGGTGAACCCACAGAACCAGTTGGGTTGGGCAATTGCCCACTTCCTGCTCATCGTCTGTATCCTCTGCGCTTTTGTCAACGATTACACATTGTTCTTTGCGTTGTGCGCTGCAATTCTGGTTGGGGGCTTTATTGCCTCAGCACTCATTCATGTGGGCTGGGAATATTTTGTCCCCAACTATGTCTATTTCGTCTTCGGTGCCATCTATATTGGGCTGCCGCTGAGTATGCTGCTGGTGATACGCGGACTCCCCGATGGAGTGTGGTGGGTGTTGATGTTCATGGTCACGAATTGGGGCACAGACACGTTCGCGCTGGTCGGCGGACGTTTGTTCGGCGTGCAGAAACTCGCCCCTGCCATTTCGCCGGGAAAAACGGTTGAAGGCGCGATCATGGGCTATCTGTGCGGCGCGCTTGGCGGATTCATCATTTCGCGTTTTGGTAATCTCCCATTGGAACCGACCCTGATGGCGTGCGCCACCGTGCCCTTTTTCACCATTCTTGGCGATCTGTTTGAATCGTGGATTAAGCGTCGTTATCATGTCAAAGACAGCGGCAACATCCTGCCGGGACATGGCGGCTTCCTGGATCGCATCGATGGCATACTTACCGCCGCGCCCGTTTTCTATTTGATTTTGATGTTTTTTAGCTCGAATCAATTCTAATGTGTGAAATTACAACATAATCTCATGTAGTCAATGCCTGGAGGAAGCTGGACAATACTGGCGTTGTACGGCAAGTGAACCCAAAACATGCGTGCGTGTGAGGCGTGGCATCGGACAAACCGAGACGACGGTGCCAACTCCACTCCGTCAAGATAACGCCGTTGGCGTCAACGCTCCGCTGCTCTGACCGCAGGCTTAACTGACTCTATTGGGTCGAACCGCGAGGTACTGATGACCGTTCCCGTACTTATCAACCGTATTAATGAATTTTCATCAATCATTCGCAGGGGATTATCATGGCGAACAGCAGGGGTTTGCTTCGAAGTATCTTTGGTAGGCTGCTTAGTGGCGATCAGGAAGCACAGGTGCGCGTCTGGGTGCGCCAGATCGCTGATGGCGATGTTGAAGCCCAAAGCGCCAAAAACGCGCTGCTAACCCTCAAACTCGATGTGCTGCCTATTCTGGCGAAACTCGGCAAGGAACGGGATGTTACCCTCGCGCGCACGGCGAGTGCCCTTTACACCTCAATGCTGGATGCGGCGGCTGAAGGCATGTTCGCGCAGCCCGAAGACTTGACTATCGGCTCAGAAAAGCTGACACCGCGAGAGTTTTTAGAGCATTACGGTCAAGAGGCTTTTAAGAAGCGCTATGGTGTGACGCCCAATTCAACGGGCGGGCAAAGCCTGTTGGCATACAGAAGAAGGCACTAAGATGTTGGTGTCAGCAAAAGCGTGGCAGCCATTTCTTTGACACTCTGGAAGCGATAAGTCGGGTCTTTGGAAAGCGCCCGCAGCACCACATAGCCCGCCTGCGCGTGCAGTCCCGGCACGACATCACAGGGATCGGGTGGCGGCTGATGGAGATGCGCGAACAACAACTGCCCGACGCTGCCTTTGAACGGTGTTTCTCCCGTCAACAATTCATAAAGCACCGCCCCCAGCGCGTAGATGTCGGCGCGCTGATCGACACTTTCTGATCGCTGGATTTGCTCTGGCGACATGTAATGAATGGTACCAATGGCGGCAGCACCCGTTCGCGGGGTTTCATCGCTCATCAGCTTGGCGATGCCAAAATCCATCAGCACAGGTTCACGAGTTTCCTTATCGGCGCGCGTGCGCAGCATGATATTGGAGGGCTTGATGTCACGATGGACGTAACCCTGCTGATGAATGGTGTCCAGCGCATCTGCCAGCGGAGCGACGAACGGTAAAAGGTCCTCCAGTGACAGCTTGCCGCGTTCTTTCAAAAGCTGCGCGAAGTTTGGTCCATCGACGTATTCCAGCGCCACGTAGCACACGCCTTCGCTGATGCCATAACTGTACGTCTTGACGATGTGCGGGTGATTGAGCGTGGCGGTGAGCTTGCCCTCGCGTTCAAAGCGCTCTCTGACGAGTGGGTCAAATTCCCAAATGCTGCTCAAGACTTTAATGGCGGCGAATTTTCCATCGCAGACGCCTTTGTAGATTTCGCCCATGCCGCCTTTGCCGATGACATCCAACAGTTGAAAACCCGCGATGGTTTTGCCCGTGTACTCTCCGGGATGTTTGACTTCGAGAGGCTTTTGCGCGTGTTCTAGCTGATCGAGGTCAAAGCGGAAGCCATAAACCCGCCTGTCGATGACGTGCTGGATACGGGAACGCAGCGGGTCAAACAGCGCGGCGGTGATGAGCAGTGGAATGATGATGCCTAATGGATGATTCGGTTGATTGAAGGCGATGTCGAGGACAGTGTGTAAGACGAAGAATTGCAGCGCGAACAGCACGCCCATCGCCGTAAACACACCCCAATAGACAATCGTGCGGTGGATAAACAGATTGATGTCGTAAAGGCGGTAGCGGGTGACGGCGAAGATGACACAGACCGCGAGAATAATGCTGCCG
>CALMZT010000913.1 GCA_937870805.1 uncultured Chloroflexota bacterium | reverse complement strand
GAACATCGCGGGTGGGGGCCAACCATTGGCGACAAAGCCCCATTGATCGACTTCACCATCACCATCCGTGTCGGTGGTCAGGGCGCGTGCCGTATCAAGGAAGTCGTTCCAATCCCAATCGCTCGTCGGGTATTCCAAGCCAGCGGCGTCGAACATACCGCGATTGAAGTAGGTTACGACGGGTTGGGCAATCCAGGGCAAGCCATAGGTCTGTCCATCGAACTGCACGGTTTGCAGCACGCCGGGGAAATAATCAGTGAGGTCGCCCGCAGTTCCGGCTTCGGAGTCTGCCAGGCATTCGTCCAGCGGCATGAAGACGCCTTCAGCAGCCAGCGTTCCGTTGTCCTGGTCGATCCAGTACAGGTCTGCGCCAGAGCCACCTGCGATCTGCGTCTGTACTTGTGTATAGTAGTCGCTGGGGATGGGCTGGTGAACGATCTGGTAATCGCTCTGGCTGGCGTTGATTTCGTCGATGATCACTTGTAATTCGGCGGATTCGTCTACGCCTGCCCATGTCGATAAGGTAATGGTTACGGGGTCTTGCGCCGCGACTGGCAGAGTGAATGCCAAAAGCAGCAGTACAGTCACTAAAAGGATGCGATAGTTTTTCATTTTACCTGACTCCTAAAACACTGAAATTTGTAGATTTATGGTGAAATTTGTGGTGTTCTTCCATATTCCTCCTTACCTTAAGCTGAGCCTCGTCGAATGAGTTGCACGGAAACGGTGATTTCTGCCGCCAACAGTTCCGGGTCGTTGAGTGTCGCGATTAAGCGGTTCACTGCTTCTTTCCCCATCTGTTGTTTGGGGATGTGGATGGTTGTGAGCGGCGGATCGTTCAACTGTGCCCACGCGATGTCGTCAAAACCGATCACCGCGAGGTCATCAGGGATACGCTTACCTTGTGCGCGGGCAGCGCGGATTGCCCCAATTGCCATCGAGTCATTCACCGCGCCAAGTGCCGTGATTTGTGGATACTGGATGGCAAGCTGGTAGTAACCCTCTTCGCCGGACTCGATGGTCGTGTTTTGCATGTGGACGACGTGCAGTTCGAGTCCCGCCTCTTGCAGCGCCAGCAGATAACCCACCACGCGGCGGCGGTTGCTTGCCCATTGATTGGGACCCGACAGCACGCCGATATGTTTGTGCCCGCGTTCGATCAGGTGGCGCGCGGCGCGGTAACTGCCGGATTCGTCGTCGGCGTTGACGCAACTTACCGATGAATACTCCAAACGGTTATCCACCAGCACAACCGGTATTTCGCTTTGCAGCATCGCCATGATGAATTCGCTGGGAATATCGGGACCTGCCAGAATTAAACCATCGACACGCCGTTCACGTACAAAGCGAAACTGCGCCGGGTCACTGAGAATGTCGTTGGTGAGCGTTGCCATCGTCATGTGGTAATCGGTGCGAGCGATGGCTTGTTCGACACCGTGCAGGATTTCGCTGTAAAACGGGTCGGTGTGCGCTGATAAACCCGGCTTTTCGCGCACAAAAAAGCCGATGCCAAAAGACTGTGATTTCGCTAAGCCGCGCGCGATGAGACTGGAGGTGTAGTTGAGTTCGCGCGCTTTTTCGAGAATACGTTCCCGTAGTTCCGCGCCGACGCCAGGTCGGTCATTGAGAGCACGCGAGACCGATGCGCTGGAAACATTTAATTCTTTGGCGATGTGTTCAACGATTGATGGCATAAAATTTATTTTCACGAAACGTTTAAAGTAACGTAAGCGTTTACGTTAAAAGTATAGTAAAATGAGTCAGGTGTCAAGAAAAGTTTGTGCAATGGGTACAAAAGCATGTTGGTTTCAGGGGAAATGCGCCTGAAGATCGAAAAAGATCATCACGGCGACTGGGGATTTATGACTTCTGTTAAGCATGGCGAGAGCTGGCAGAACACGACAACAATCGCTAATCGACCTCTGGCGGCGCTTGCCGCTTCGGCTGCTGAGGAAGGTTATCTTGGTGGGAGTGGTAAGGGGTATCATTGGTGTGCTGCTGTCAGCGCGCAGGCGGGTGGCTTTCGCTGGGATATTAAACTCGAAGTCGAACAAGCTGTAGACCTCAATCCGTCAATGATTTTGTGGCTGGGTGAACTCGACAACATGAATGACCGACAGGCGCATACGTGGCGGCAAACCGTGCTGCGCGCGCCGACAGTTAATCAACAGGGACTCGGCGGCAACGACTTGCCCGCGTGTTATCTCTACGACCACGCCACGCATACGGAAACGATCTGCTACTTCCCACCGGAGCATTTCGCGTGGGCACAGCATCGTTTCTACAAGTTTGCCATGCGGGAAGTGCAGGTGTATCGCCCACAGGCGCGCTACGGCGTGGGATTAGTGCCGAATACGCCGGAAGTCACGACGCACTTTGAGCCAGGCACGCATCATCTGGCGTGGTGGTTCACGCAGCGCTACCGTGAGGACGTGCCGACGACGTGGGAAGCCCAAAGTGCGTTGATTGATGCTGCGCTGCCGCTGCTGGATACGCTTCCCGCGCAAACAAACGGCGCAATCGGCTGGGGCGCAATGGCGCAACACGCGCTGGAAGATCTGCGCAATCCTGCGTGCTGGGTCAATGTCGATAATGTGGAAGGCTTGCGTGCTTACGTGCGCGGCAGTTCAGCATTGCATCGCGACGAAGCGCAGAACTTTGAACTGATGACGCAGTTGGACGTACTGTTTCCACTGCTGCTGTGGCAAAAAGTGAACAGTGCTATGAGTGAGGTGAGTGTGAACAAGGGGGTTAACCCCCTTGTTCGAGATGAACCTGTAAGCCAGGCAGACGCCATCGTGCGCCGTCTGCTGAAGACGCTGCCACACTTCGCGCGCCCGCAGTGGGACTACGTAGCGAACAATTACCCGCCGCGTGACGGCGACAGCTTCATGGATACGTGGTATTTTCTGGAAAATGCGCTGATTAAGCTGCCCTGGGTGGCGTATCTCACGGGCGATCAAACGCTGAAAATCATGTTCCTCAGTGCGATGCATGGCGCGATGCAGCTTGCGCACAATACGCATTATCTATTCCCGCTGTTCGCAAACGCCGAAGATTGGCAACCGCGCAACAGTTTACTCAACGTCAGTGTCGGCGGTTTGTACGCAGCGGGCTGTGTGCTGGCGTATCAGCTTGATGAGCAAAAATCTCACTATCTGCAAGAGGCAGCGAATGCGTTGAACGTCATGCATCAGCTACCGCCACATCAACTGACACATGAACCGCAGCAGCTTTCCTATGCAGCAGCAGCGGCACATTATCTGGCGCGCGCAGGTTACGGTGAACACTTCGACGCGATGGCAGCGGATTTTGTCAATCTCACGCTGCGCATGGGCTATTGGGGTAAAGACGCCGCAGTACCATTTTATGACCCACGCGGCATGTTTCAGGCATGTGCGTCGTTGTGTTATCCCGCGTACAAAGAGAACGTCGAAACGCTCATCACATGGGCGGAACTGCTGCGGGATGGTGTGGGTTCTGCGCGGGCGATGGCGGCGTTTGCCAATTTGCAGCGCAGCCACAATTACGCCTTCTTCGATCCCTATTTGCCCGAAGATTTACGGCGCGGTCCCTGTGCTTATGTGCCTTATGAGGACTTAGCCACTGCCGAGTTCACACACACAGCAGAGCTTGGTAAGGAACTGTACGGCGCTGGCGAAGTCTTCTGGAGCGCGCTGCTGTTCGGCAAGCAGGTTGAGCTGCACGAGGTATTGTGCCTGTGGCTCGACGTGCCATCACTTGAACTCAAGGCACTGCCGCCTGCCGGAGAGCGCCGCTACTTGCTGTATAATCCGACCCGTGAAGAACAGCATATCGATTGGTCAGGTTCGTCGATTACGCTGGCTTCACAGGAAATGCACATCGTCAAAGGGTAACGCTATGTTTGTCCGACATCCCGACAATCCACTCATTACACCCCAAAATGTCAAACCATCGCGTCCTGATTTTGAAGTCATCGGCACGTTTAACGCGGGCGCAGCATTGTGTGACGATGAGGTTATTCTGCTCGTGCGCGTCGCCGAAAGACCCTTGCACGCGCCGAACGGGATTGTGCTCTCGCCGCATCTTTCGCCTGATGGTGATCTCGTCGTGCAAGAGATCAGGCGCAGCGATGAACGTTACGATACCAGTGACCCGCGCGCCATTCGTGATCGAATCACGGGCGGGTTACTGCTCACCAGTATCAGCCATTTGCGGCTGGCACGCAGCAAAGACGGCGTACACTTCAGCGTCGAAGCACAGCCCTGGCTTGCCGCACAGCCGCCCTATGAGGAGTTCGGCATCGAAGACGCACGCATCACGCCGATTGACGGTAGTTACTACGTGAACTATACCGCCGTCAGTCACTATGGCGTGGCGACGGGCATGGTCAAGACGCGCGATTTCCGGCAGATTGAGCGCTGCGGGTTGATTTTCCCGCCCGCGAACCGCGATGTGACGCTGTTTCCACAGAAGATCAACGGCTTGTACTACTGCTATCACCGTCCGATGCCGGGCATGTTCGGCAGCATGAATATGTGGGTGGCGACATCACCCGATTTGACGCATTGGGGACAGCATCAGCGTGTGTGGGAAACGAAATTGGGCGGTTGGGAAGCGGGGCGTGTAGGCGGTGGCGCGCCTCCCGTGTACACTGAACGCGGCTGGTTGTCGATTTACCACGCCGCCGACCCGCAGCAGCGCTACTGTTTAGGCGCATTCCTCACACCGCACGATGACCCCACGCGCGTCATCGCTTACAGTCCGCAGCCTGTGCTTTCGCCCGAAGCACCTTATGAAGTTGAGGGCTTTTTTGGCAACGTCGTGTTTGCATGTGGCGCGATTGTGCAAGACGATGTGCTGCGTGTGTACTATGGTGCAGCAGACGAGCGTATTGCGCTGGTTGAAGCACGGGTCGCGGACGTAGTAGATCATTTAGCAGCCATCTAGCAAAGATCACCCCTCTCGAAATCTCACGATTTCACTCACTTGTGTCAGGTTTGAGGCAGCCACAAGCGACCCTGTTTATTTTGATATTGTGCAACTGGCAAATAATCCTCTCAGTTAATTTGTTTCCTCTATCCTACTCTAACCTCAATTCTAACTTGTCTTTTGACATCTTAACTTGACTCGACATAAACCCGACCTCACAATGAAGTTAGCATTGATGTGCATGGGCAGCAGTCGGTTATCGTCTACGGTATCTCTATACCGACTGCTGCGCAACTTATTTGATACAGCCTGCCCGCTGTAAGGAGAGTCGGAATGCTGCACGCAATCCCATCAAAATATCTGCGATAAGCATTTCATTTGGTCAGGTGGATCAGCAATAAACGATTCACCATTTCAGATGACGGGAAAACATTCTCCATTGATCCTTACAGTATGGATTAGACGAAAGGGCACAAAATGCAGCTTACCCTTGATAGAAAGCTGGCACAGTGGTTCGAGACAATGAAGATTAGAACCAAATTTTCCCTCGCCTTTGGGATAATCTTCCTGCTGGTAGCGATTGTTGCTGTTGTGATTCTGTTCAATATTTTTGGAATCACAAACGAATTTCAGGATTTGAACGAGATCCAGGGACGTTTGACCACGCTGGCAGATGATATTCGCTATTACGATGCGACCTTGACCGACGCAGTGCGTGCCTACTTAATCGATCCCCAGGATCAGGCAGCCTATACACGCTATTTCCAGGATGCCGAGGCGCTTGACAACGCCCTCGCGGAGGCGCAACGTCTGGCAACCAGCGCTGAAGACCGCCAGCTTTTCGACAATATTGATCGCGTCAACGTCGAACTGGTGGCAATTGAAGAACGTCTGTTAGCCGAGCCAGATGTAGCAACAGCAGTGGAAATCTATCGAGGCACCTACGGGGATTTGAAAGCCGAATATGCGTCGTATGTACGAACTTTCTTTGATCGACAAGAAGCCAATTTTCAAGTCAGCAAAGACGTCATCCTCGTCCGTCTCCAACAATCACTTACCCTCATTGTGGTGCTGGTCGGAGTTTTACTCCTCGTGAGTATTGTGATCTCATTAGGCTTAAGCCGTGATATTCTCACGCGGCTGTTGGCTTTAACTGAGGTAACAGCGCGGTTTGCGGGGGGAGATCTCAAAGCCCGCGTCCCAGTCACGAGCCAGGATGAACTGGGCAGCTTGGCAACCGCATTCAATACCATGTCACAGGAGCTAGGCGAGATTTACAGTTCGCTTGAGCAACGTACCTCCGACCTGGAAGCGTCTGCTGAAATTGCAGGTGCTGCCAACCAGGTCCGTGAAATCAGCGATTTGTTGAGACTCGCGGTGAACCTCATCCGTGATCGTTTCAACTTCTACTATGTGCAGGTCTATATCATTCAAGGCGATTTTGCAGTCCTGCGTGAAGGCACAGGCGATATTGGTCGCCGCCTGCTCGACAAAGGACATCGCTTGCCCCTCGATGGGCGTTCACTGGTCACCGAAGCCATCAATACCGGCAAGCCGCTGATCGTGCAGAATACCCGTAACTATCCCAATTTCCTACCTAACGAACTGCTCCCGGATACCCGCGCCGAGTTGACCATTCCGCTGCGCACGAAGACGGCGATCATCGGCGTACTGGATATTCAACACAACGTCCCTAACGCCTTTGGCGAAGCTGAGCAGCGCCTGTTCCAAGCCATGTCCGATCAGCTTGCAGTCATCTTTGAAAACGTTCACCTGTTCGAGACTACACAGCGCCGCGCCTTGCAAATGCAGACCGTCGCTGAGGTGAGCGCGGCAGCAGCCAGCAACCTGAACACCGATGAACTGCTCAAGCAGGTCGCTGACCTCACGAAAGAGCGCTTCAACCTCTATCATGCCCACATCTACCTGTTAGATGAAACAGGCGAAAACCTTGTACTGGCGGCAGGTGCAGGCGAAGCGGGACGCATGATGAAGGAACATGGTCACTCCATCCCGCTTCAGCGCGAACAAAGCCTTGTCGCACGCGCTGCCCGCACTCGTGAAGGCATCATTACCAACGACGTGACTCAGGAACCCGGTTTTTTACCAAACCTGCTGCTCCCGGAAACCAGGTCAGAACTGGCTGTGCCGCTGGTGATCGGTGAACAACTCATCGGCGTACTCGATGTGCAAGCCGATGTCGCCAACCGCTTTGACGACGAAGATCTCAACGTACAAATCACGTTAGCGGGTCAAGTTGCCGTCGCCGTCAACAACGCCCGTACCTTTGAACAGGTTCATCAGGCACAGGAGAATTTGGCTAAACAGCGCGCGTTTTTGCAGCGCGTGTTAGATAACACACCGTCCGCCATCTTCGTGAAGGATTATGATGGACGTTTCGTGCTCGTCAATCAGGCGTTAGAGAACTTGTACGGTGTAGCAGTAGATGCTCTCATTGGCAAAACCGACGCGGATTTCAGCCCGAATCCCGAAGAGGTGCAAGCCTTCATCGACGCTGACCGCCGCGTCATGGACGCCGGTGAACCGCTGTTTATCCCTGAAGAACCCGTCACCACCGCGCAAGGGGTCACTCATTGGTATCAAACCACCAAAGTGCCTTTAATCAGTTCTGATGGCACCTCCAGAGAGGTGTTAGGCATCGCCACCGACATCACCGAGCGCAAGCTGAACGAACTAGCCATCGAGCAAGCACATAAAGAATCTGAGCTACTCTACCAAATTAGTAAGGAAATCAACAACGCCAAGCACGAACAGGAACTGGTCGATATTGTTGTGAGTCACCTCGTTCACGCCACGGCGTCGATTGTCGCTTTGAACCTGTGGGAAGAACTGGACTTCGACAGCGCCACGACAATTACAACTGCTGCACGCTGGAGTCGTGATGGTGCACCGTCTATGGTGACGACGCTGCCTGTCAAACACTTTCCCTTCCTACCCTATCTTGATCCTAAGAGCATTCAGGTGTGCAACGATGTCGCTACCGACAGCCGTCTTGACGATCAGACGCGCGACATGTTCCTCAATTTCAAGGTCGCTTCTTATCTCTTCGCTCCGCTGCTCATCGGCGAACGCTGGATCGGCGTGATGGGCATTTACAGCGATCAGCCGCACCTCCACAGCGAGCACCAGATTCATCTCATGCGCGGCGTGAGCGAACAACTTGCCGCCGCCGTCGAACGTCTCAGTGTGCTGCGTCAGGCTGAAAAGCGTGCTGCCGAACTCACCACCGTTGCCCGCGTCAGCGCGACGACCACCACCCTGTTGGACGTGGATGCTCTGTTAACGGCTGTCGTTGAACTGACAAAACAGAACTTTGATCTGTATCACGCTCATATCTATCTGTATGATCCTGAGACAGACAATCTTGTGCTGGCAGATGGCGCTGGTGAAGCGGGTCAGATGATGAAGCAAGCGGGGCACTCCATCCCCATCAGCCGCGAACAAAGTCTTGTGGCACGCGCTGCCCGCACTCATGAAGGTGTCATCGTCAACGATGTCTTGCAGGAACCTGGCTTCTTACCGAACTTCCTGCTCCCCGATACCAGGTCGGAACTCGCCGTGCCACTGGTGATCGGCAGCGAACTCATCGGCGTCCTCGATGTGCAATCCACTCACGTTAACCACTTCACTGCCGAAGACGTGCGTGTGCAAAGCACATTGGCTGACCAGATCGCCGTCGCCATCAATAACGCCCGTACCTTTGAGCAGGTCAAAAAGTCTGAAGCGACGATGCGTCGCCTCACTGACATTCTTGAAAACACCTCGGACTTCGTGGCAACTGCCGATACTTCGGGGCGTATCACCTATCTCAATCCTGCTGCCTACCGTTTGATGAATTTCGAGGCAGACTTTGATTTCACTCAAAGTCACATTCCTGACTACTACCCAGCGGAAGAAGGTCAGCGTATCATCAATGAAGCGCTGCCGATAGCGGTCAGTAAAGGGGTCTGGAGTGGCGAAACAGTCTTCTTGAGCAAAGACGGACGCGAAATTCCCACTTCAGAAGTCATCATGTCGCATAAAGACCCTGATGGACAGGTACGTTTCTTCTCCACCATCGTCCGCGATATCAGCGCACAGAAACAAGCCGCAGTCGCGCTGGACGAACAGCGTGCCTTCTTGCAGCGCGTGCTCGACCACGCACCCTCTGTGATCTTCGTGAAGGATTACAACGGGCGCTTTGTCCTCGCCAATCAAGCCCAGGGTGAAATGTTCCTGACAACGCCAGGTGATCTGGTTGGAAAAACCGATTTGGACTTCAATCCTAATCCAGAGGAAGTTGCAGCCTTCCTCGAAGCGGATCGCCGCGTGATGGACAGCGGCACGTCCCTGTTCATTCCAGAAGAACCCGTGACCAACCTGCAAGGCGTCACCAAATGGTATCAGACCACGAAAGTGCCGCTTGTGGGCACGGATGGCGTGTCTAAACAGGTGCTGGGCATCGTGACTGACATCACCGAACGCAAGAACAGCGCTGAAGCCATCAGTCTCGCCCGCGAAGAATCTGAACTGCTGTATGCCGTGAGTAAGGAAATCAACGCCGCCAAAGATGAGGATGAATTAGTCAACATTATCGTGCGCCACCTCGGTTATCCCGAAGCCACCGCCGCCAGCCTGACACTGTGGGATGAGCTAGACTTTGAGAAAACGCAGTCCGTCAATGTCGCCGCCCGCTGGAGTCGTGATGAGGGTATCCAGCGTCCCCTCAAGTTCCCACTGGAGCGCCTTGCCTTCACCGCCTTGATGGATCGTTATAACGTCAATTTTTACGATGACGTCACGCAAGACCCGCGCATTGATGACACAGGACGTGACACGCTGCTCGGTCTGGGCTATCACGCGCTGATTCTCACGCCGCTGGCAGTTGGAGAGCGCTGGATCGGTACGATGGGCATTTACGCCGGTCAACCCTACGCTCACAGCGAACGTTTGGTGCGTCTGCTGCGCGGTGTGACCGAACCGCTGACTGCCGCCGTTGAACGCCTCCACGTACTGCGCCAGGCAGAAAAGCACGCGGCTGAACTGGAAACCGTCGCCCGCGTGAGCGCCGCGACTACTACCCTGCTTGACGTGGACGAACTGCTCTACGCCGTGTCGGAGCTGACGAAAGACAGCTTCAGCCTCTATCATGCCCATATCTACCTGCTGGATGACGCGGGGGAAAACCTTGTGCTGGCAGCAGGCGCGGGCGAACCAGGGCGCATGATGAAGCAGTTTGGTCACTCCATCCCGCTGCGCCACCCGAACAGTCTCGTAGCACGGGCTGCACGCACTCGTGACAGCGTGGTCGTCAACGACATCATGCAAGCCTCGGACTTCCTGCCTAATCCGCTGCTGCCGGACACCAAAGCTGAATTAGCCATCCCGATGATTATCGGTAATCAACTCATCGGCGTGCTGGATGTCCAGTCTGATGTCACGAACCACTTCACTGAGCAGGACGTTGCCGTAAAGACCACGCTGGCGGATCAGGTCGCCGTCGCCGTCAACAACGCCCGCATCTACGAAGTCGAGCGCAAAGCCGCCGACCACCTGCGCGAAGTAGACCGCTTGAAGTCGCAGTTCCTCGCCAACATGAGTCATGAACTGCGCACGCCGCTGAACTCGATCATCGGCTACTCGGAAGTGCTGCTGGATGGCGTCGATGGCGAACTGCCCGGTGAAGCCGTCGAAGATGTAGAGGCTATCCACGACAGCGGCAGGCATCTGCTGGCGCTCATCAACGAAATTCTCGACATGGCGAAGATCGACGCCGGGCAGCTTCACCTTGACCGCAAGCCCACTGACCTGCCGAAGATTGTTTCTGAAGTGTTGAAAGTCGGACAATCGCTCATCAAGGATAAGGCGCTGATGGTCGAGGTCATTGAAGAATCGCCCGTGCCACAGGTCTACGTCGATGCGCTGCGCGTCCGTCAAATCCTGCTCAATCTGGTTGGCAATTCCGTCAAGTTCACTGAGCAGGGCGCGATCACCATCCGTTACGGCATGCACAATCACCGCGAGATCTACCTGAAGGTACATGACACGGGCGTCGGCATCAGCGAGGACAACCTCAAAGTCATTTTCGAGCGCTTCCGTCAGGTCGATGGCTCGTCCACGCGGCGGGCGGGCGGCACAGGCTTGGGCTTGTCGATCACACAGCAGTTGGTACACCTGCACGAGGGCGAAATTTACGCGGAAAGTGAACCCGGCGTCGGCTCAACCTTCTGGTTCACGCTGCCCGTTTTTGAAGGTGAAGTACTCGCTGCCGAGTTGAACGGCGCTTCCGCCAACGGCAGTCATTCGTAGCGAAACAGCATTCGTTAGCAACTTTGTAGGGGCGCAACATGTTGCGCCCTTTTGATTCCACACAGAACGACGCAGGCACGCGCGGCGGAACGTGAAGCGGCGACAAACTGAGTTCGCGGCGTCTCATGTGGCTTTTTTTGTACGAACGCTGTGGCACGTTGGCGCAGGCAGGGGTGGTAAGGCGGCGAGAATTCAGGGAAGGGCGAACATCAGCACATTACAAAAGCTTTTGGGTTTTAATGCTTAGTATAATGTTGGCGCACTACTGCAAATTACCCTTTGTATAAGCTATGTTCAGTTGTCAAATCAGATTGCTCAAAGAGTAAGTGAATGAGAAAACGAAACGTGATCATTACTGCTCTACTGGCGTTGACGGCAATCACGTTTCTCCAGTGTCATGGGATTGGTTGAATTCTCAAGAACTAAACACCTACCGAGCGTGGCACCAGTTTGAGTGTCGCAAATCGCGCCTTTGAAGTCAGGGTACTGTTGATGATATTTGCGGCATAGCGTCTGTACTTCGTGCGGTACGCGGCATCGATCTGGTCATTGATGGCGTGATCTGCGTCTACTTCCACAAAGGTGACATCTTTGTCGACACCACCAGCGTGAATATGACCTTCGTGGCGCGTCTGAACACCACGGAACCAGTCGGAGTCACGTCCGTTAACGGATCGAACGTAGAGGTCATCCCCGACCCGGACGACCCAAATCGTTCTCGGCTTCCGCAGTGTGCCGTCGCCTCGAAGTGACGCGATTTCCAGTTCTTCCGCCGTTCCAATCTTAGTAAGCTCGTCGCTCGTCCATGTTGTCATTGGTATGTCTCCTTCGTGATATCGCTATAGATATCCATTTCTGAACCCCCGTCTTTGGAATAAAGTTCGGGATCAATGATATGGGTTTCATTAGCTAGCTCCTTTTTCTGTTTTCTCGTTTTAGGCGTTCGCGTCGTCGTGGGCGAGGGACGAGGATAGCTCCCGATAGGCGTTGGCCTCGGTGAGCAAACGCTGTGCCTTCCGTTCCAACTCCTGAACGGCGTTTGCCCCAGCAGCCCAACGCAGCGGCGGCTCGGTTTGGCTCGCAAGCTGGATCAGCGCTTTGGCGAGCTTGGCAGGGTCTCCTCCCTGTAAACCGCTCATGCCGCTCCAAGCCGTGACGGTTTGCTTAGTTTTCTCGGCATAGTCTGCGATCGTGGACTGTGCATAGCTCGTTGACTCTGGCGTGAGCAGTTCAGTACGGAAGTACCCTGGCTCGACGAGCATCGTGCGGATGCCGAAGGGCGCGACCTCAGGGGTCAGTGACTCGATCCAACCCTCGACGCCGAACTTCGACGCAGCATAGGCTGAGACGAACTCACCTCCGTTGATGCCAGCCGTCGATGAGATTTGCACGACGAGTCCAGAGCGCTGGGCACGCATGACAGGCAGCACAGCGCGGGTAACGTTCACTGGTCCGAATAGATTGGTCTCAACCTGTGCCCGGAAGTCTTCAGGAGTGATTTCCTCAAAGAATCCAGCGTAGAAGTTGCCAGCATTGTTAACTAGCACATCGATGCGACCAAACTGATCGACAGCAGCTTGGACTGCCGCTTCAACATCAGTTGGTTTGGTGACATCCAGTTTGACGACCAGTAGATCATCCGACTTGCCGATGGCTTTCGTCACGGTGTCGGTGTTACGACCAGTCGCGACCACTTTATTCCCGGCGGCAAGGGCAGCCTTAGCGATGTCCACCCCCATACCGCGACCTGCGCCTGTGACAAACCAAACTTTGCTCATGATTGTTCCTTTCATGCGACCCTGAATTTGGATCAGCTATTGTTGTGATTTCTTAGTCTCTGCTTGAAGAAAAGTCCATTGCATCTAAAGAACAGAGATCTGTATTTGCTAACTAGAACTCATTTTAGAGCTTATGAGGAACAAGGCGGTAGGATAATTGTCGCCAAAAATTGTATAATTCTGCATAACTTCAGAATAGGCGACAGAAATCTGCATAGAGAGTCCAATGGATATGATAAATCATCAGCTATCCGTACTTGAGGAACAGCGGATGCAGGTCAACCGCGAGGAACTGGTGGAGCGGATTGCAAGGGCTACCCCCATAGATGGCTATATCCAACCACTTCAGGGAATTCATCTGGGTCGCCTCTCTGCCCCTCTAGAGCAGATACATGGTATGCTTGAGCCTTCTTTTTGTGT
Source organism: uncultured Chloroflexota bacterium (assembly GCA_937870805.1). Lineage (GTDB taxonomy): Bacteria > Chloroflexota > Anaerolineae > Aggregatilineales > Phototrophicaceae > JACAER01. Next base: position 4,257 of record CALMZT010000913.1, on the reverse strand, counting down.
GATTGCTCAAGGAAGCAAGGAGATTCTTCTAGGCGATAGCCGCTATCGGTACGACCCTCTTCATTATCTTCTCGCCACCATGGATTTACCCAGCGTTGGTCATGTTGTGGATGCATCAAAAGAGCACCCTTACCTCAGTCTTCGCCTAGAACTGCCATCGGCTCTGGTTACTTCCGTCATGGTTGAGCTAGGTCACAGCGCGTCACCAAAACAGGTTGTCGATGTGCGCGCCGTTGATGTCAGTCCTTTAGATGCGAACCTGTTGGATACTGTTGTGCGGCTTGTCAAACTGCTGGAGTCTCCTACGGAAGCGCCAATTCTTATGCCGATGATTATACGGGAAATTATCTATCGTTTGCTGCTCGGAGATCAGGGTGACAGGCTGCGCCACATGAGCGTTTTGGGAGGCTACACGCCCCTCATCACGAGAGCGGTTCAGCGTATCCGGCAACATTTCGATGAGACACTTCGCATTGAGCAGATTGCGAGTGAGTTAGGCATGAGCGTTTCGAGTTTTCATCATCAATTCAAGGCAGTGACAGCTATGAGTCCGTTGCAATTTCAGAAGCAGTTGCGCTTGCAGGAGGCGCGCCGCCTTATGCTAGGCGAAAACCTTGACGCAGCCAATGCGGCATATCGTGTAGGATACCAAGATGCCTCCCACTTCAATCGGGAGTACAAAAGTGTTTTTGGCGTTCCACCAATGCGCGACGTGCAGCGGCTTCGAGCAACCGCTAACATTTAGCCGCTATGCAGTAGCATATTGGATTTTGCAAGAAAAACGGTTATTTTAATCAGCCGTAGACTACAATGGAATCGGTTGATTAATGCTGCAACTCTTGGATGAAAATAGAGCGAAAATAGTGTTCTTGCGCACAAGGTTATTTGATGACCATTCTCTATGGTATAAGGAGTTTTAAAGCGGCTTTAAACGATTGGCAGTCTAGTGATATGTGGGGGCGCATATCTGGTAATTGTGAAACCTAAAGTGAAGCCTAAATTGACATCTTGTTAGAAATCGCCAACCTTTTCTAACTTTAGCACCCATTTTTGCCCTTTTTTAGACCCCTCTGCGCGCGCGCAGGAATTGCGCGCAAGCGCCACGCTCACTTCCCCATCGTGCACACAAAATATACACGCTTTCTACATTTTCAGATTGTGCTCAAACCGTTGCATCGGCGGTAGGCGCGTGCAAGTCTGTTTTTTCTAACCTTTTCTAACCATGCCCACGCCACGCTCAAAACAGCGTATGGCTTTTCCGCATGACCCCGTAATCTTAACGGAGAGATTTCAGCGTTAAGCTATAATGAATTTGTCACCTATGGATGCCTGAGTATTTATGTCAACTTATTTCACGCACATTGTCTGCCTCGAATGTGGTCAGCAGATGCCCGCCGACATTGGCGCCCGCAAATGCTCCCACTGCGGTTCGCCCTGGCTCGACGCCCGCTACGATTACGCTGCCGTTGCGCCGCTGTGGACGAGCGCCGTTTCAGCACGCGGGCGTTCGCTGTGGCGCTACGCCGAACTGCTGCCGCTCAGCGAACCCGACCCCGACATTTCGATGAGCGAGGGCTACACCCCCCTGCTGCGCCTGCACCAATACGAGCGCCTGTATGGACATGAACAGATTTACGTCAAAGACGAGCGCCACAACCCCACCAACTCCTTTAAAGATCGGCAAGCCGCGCTGTCGGTGATGGCGCTGCGCAAGGCAGGCGTGACCGAGTGCGTGCTGGCGTCGACAGGTAATGCCGCCGTCGCTTACGCCGCTTACTGCGCGCGGGCAGGGATTAAGCTGTGGCTGTTCATGACGCATCTTGTACCCAACGAAAAGATGCGCGAATGTGCGCTGTATGGCGCGGAAGTCGTCAAGGTCTCCGGCACGTATGATGAGGCGAAGGAAGTCGCGGCGCAGTTTGCCAAGCGCAAAGGCTTGTGGCTGGACGGCGGCGCGAAAGCCATCCCCGGCAAAGAGAGCATGAAGACGATGGCATACGAGATGGCGGAACAGCTTGCCAAGCAAGGCGACAAGCGGCGCGCGGGCGACATGCCAAGCAAATGGCGCAGCCCTGATTGGTATATTCAGGCGGTCAGCGGCGGCATCGGTCCGCTGGGGGTGTGGAAAGGCTTCAGCGAACTGCTGGAGATGGGCATCGTGGATAAAATGCCCAAGATTGCCGTTGTGCAAGCGGCGGGCTGTGCGCCAATGGTGCGCGCTTTCCACGCGGGCAAAGCCACCGCCGATCCGGTGTTCCCCAAGACGCTGGTGCATGTGCTGGCGACGGGCGACCCCGGCTTCAGCTACGTGCAGCTGCGTGAGATGGCGCTGTACAACGGCGGCACGATGCTGGCGATTGAGGACAGCGAGACGTTTGAGGCGATGCGGCGGCTGGCAAGTAAAGCGGGGTTATCGGTTGAGCCAGCGGCGGCAGTGGCGTTCGCGGGACTGGAACGGATGCTGCTCGATGGCACGATTGCGCCCGACGAATCGGTCATCGTCAACTGCTCCGGGCACACCTTCCCTGCCGAGAGCCATGTGTTGGGCGACCATTACGTGCATGAACTGGAATTGACATTAGCGGCGGAACAAGGCGGCGTGCTCAAGACCACGACGGAAGAAGGCTTCGCCGTCGCGCTGCAAAGCCTTGACGAACAGGTGACGACGATTCTGGTGGTGGATGACACGCCTAATGACCGCCGCCTGATTCGCCGCCTCTTGCAGCGTTACAAGCGCTATCGGATGCTGGAGGCGCGCAACGGTGCTGAAGGCTTGCTGATGATTAGAGATCACAAGCCTGACCTTGTGGTCGCTGACTTGACGATGCCGGAACTCGACGGCTTCAGTTTCCTTGAGGCGATCAAGACCAATCCTGAGAGCGCGCATATCCCGGTGATCGTGGTGTCTGCCAAGTCGCTGACGATAGACGATGCGCGCGTGCTGCAACACTACGCCGATTCGGTGTGGCAGAAAGGCGGCTTCGATACGCAGCTTCTGGTGGATCACGTAGTACGCACGCTGGGACACAGCCCGGTTGACAGCCTGAGATCGGAGCGCGCTCAGGAACATTTCAGCACGCAGACACGCACGCCGCAGGAAACTTTCAGCAAAATTCTGGTGATCGACGACAACCCACAGGATTTACGCCTCACGGCACGCATGATTAAAAGCGGCGGCAGCTATGATGTCATTGAAGCCTCGTCGGGACGCAGCGGCTTGAAAGCGATTCACGAGCATCGCCCTGATCTGATCGTGCTCGATCTGATGCTGCCGGATGTCGATGGCTTCTCGATACTTCAAACACTTCATCATGACGAAAAACTGCGCGACATTCCTATCGTCGTATTATCGGCAAAAGAATTAAGCATTGAGGAGCGCAATGCTTTAAACATTCACTCTTTAGTTGAGAAAGCCAACCTTGACCGCCTTGAGTTTCTCTCTATAATTAAAAATGAATTGACGATGTAATCCAGTCGTCAATAGAGCGCAATTATGAGGAGGGCAGGTTGTGGCAAAAATTCTCTACATTGAAGACAATGCACTGAATATGCGTCTTGTGCGGAAACTTTTGAACAGCGCCGGCTATACCATGCTGGAGGCGACCAATGGCATGGATGGCGTCAAACTTGCGGAGCGTGAAAAGCCCGACTTAATCCTGATGGACATGAATCTCCCGGACATTGACGGTATCGAAGCCACCCGCCGCCTGAAAGCCTCTGCCGAATTGTGCGCTATCCCCATTATTGCTCTCACTGCCAATGCCATGTACGGTGATCGTGAACGCTTTCTCGGTTCCGGCTGTGATGGCTACATCGCTAAGCCCATCGCCCGCCACGAACTGTTTGACACCATCTCTACTCTGTTGAAACAAACCCTTGTGTGAGGCACTATGAGCGCTCATGTCATCGTGATCGAAGACAATGCGCAGAGTGCGCGCCTGGTCGCTAAGCTGCTGGAGCGTGCCGGAATACAAGTCACGTTGACAGACACGGGCGAGGACGGATTGGAAGCTGTGTTTGAGCAGCATCCTGATCTGGTGCTGGTGGATTTAGGCTTGCCTGATCTCGACGGACAAACGGTTGTTGGGCTGCTGCGCCAACAGCCGGGCTTTGAGTCGCTGCGCGTCATCGCCTTCACCGATAGCGGCATGCCGACCGGCGGCCCGCGCACCGGCGGCGGCGGCATGGCGGCCTCGCAGGGGAGCGGCTTGCAGTACGCGCTCGTCGGCCTGGTCATCGCGGCCGTCGCCCTCGCCG
>CALMZT010000912.1 GCA_937870805.1 uncultured Chloroflexota bacterium | reverse complement strand
GATTTCCAAACGCACAACTGTGCCATTCGTTTCATCACTGCTGATAGATACCGAACCACCAACTAACTCGAATTTTTCCTTGAGCGTGACTAAATCCTGCGCCCGGGCATCCTGATGATTTTCCTCACCGCTGAAGATGGACTCGGCATTAAAGCCACGCCCATTGTCCTCAAGATTGACCTTAATGCGTTCGCCGGACATATCGAGCTTGACGACGAGTTTCGTGGCGCTGGCATGATCGCGTGCGTGCCCCATCAACTCCTGAATGCCTCGGAAGATCATCACTTCACGGTGTGTTTGCAAACGGCGCTCATCGCCGTGAATTTCCAACGTCGTATCAATGTCGTTCTTCTCTTTAAAGGAGTCGACATAACGACGCACTGTTGGCACAACCCCCAGGTCATCGAGCATCATTGGGCGCAAGTCGAAAATGAAGTCGCGCACCTTCTGAAAGGTCACACTGGCAGCCGTTTTTAGATTGTTGAGTTCTTCCGCAGCGCGCTCAGGATTGCGATCAAACAAACGCTGGCAAATTTCTGCCTGCAAAATGAAATTGGTCAACGATTGTGCAGGACCATCATGCATCTGGCGCGCAAGACGTTGGCGTTCTACCTCTTCGGCTTGCACGACACGCACAATGTTGGTTGCGCCGCCCTTGCCACCGTTGACAGAGTCGTCTTCGCCTGTATCAATCGCAGCGACGCCTTGTATCTTACCAAGAATCTGAGAGAGCAGCGTTTGCTCCTGTTCCAGATTTTCGCGCGTCGCCTGGAATTTGTCCAACTGTCCACGCATTGACGTTGAGCGCAAACCCACCTTCAATGCCTCGTCGTATTTATCCTTGATGTCCTGACGCGGAATGGTATCAAGATTGTCCTGCACTGTGCGCAGGTCAATGGCAATGTCCCGGTAGCGATCTTCTTCGCGCTGTACAATCTGTTGTGTTTGGCTGATTTGCGCTTTGATCTCTACCAGTTTCGCCTTAATGCGGCTCATCTCTTCAGTGATGAGACTGACCAGTTCTTCTTTTGGATCGGCAGCAACTTGTTGTCTATTCATAGGTCACACCCTAGCTACTTCCAAAATCATTACCTTGTATCCGAACCCAACCATGTCGCAGTGCTGTGACAGCAGCTTGCGTCCGATCTTCAACATTCAGCTTTTTCAAGATGGAGGTCATGTGATTCTTGACCGTTTGCTGACTGATGCCTAGTTTGGTTGCAATTTCCTTATTGCTCAAGCCATGGGTCACAAACTGTAGAATCTCCATTTCACGCGGGCTGAGCGGGACAAAATGCTCATCAGGGTCAATCATGTAGGGGCCAGTCATCGCCTCGATGTGTGTCTGAATCCAGTTCTCGATACCCCGTTGATCCATGCGCTCTTCATCAACGATATATAACCCCATTGCCACATCGCGGATAATGGAGATCAGTTTTTCAGGCGTGATGTCCTTGGCACAATAAGCGGATGCCCCTGCGCGCATCGCATGAAGCACCTGTTCAGTATCGTGATAACCTGTAAGCATTACCACTGCAATATCCGAGTGTTCTGCTTTTAACTGACGGGCTACTTGCAAACCATTCATCGTTGGCAAACTGACATCCAGTAAAACTACATCCGGGTGCAGATCGCGTGCAAGCTGAAGGGCTTTCTCGCCGTCGTCGCTTTGTCCAATCACCTCTAAATCGTCTTCAAAGTCCAGTGCTTTTTGCAACCCATCACGAAATAAAGGGTGATCATCTACAATGATGATTGTAGCTTTTTGTCGAGTGCGACTTTCCTCGCGGTTTTTTGTCATAAAGTCGCGGCTTTCTACCTTAACAAAGACGAATCGAACGCCGCTGCTCCTTTCGCGGGTATTCTAAACATTATAACTTTAAAAGAATCAAAGCGAAAAAACATTTATTGTTCTTTAGCGATTCGCCTTGCGCGATGGGCATTGACAACATCGATACCTGTTTGGCAGTATAACATCGTACTTCACTATACTGCAAGAAAGCGAGTGCCGTGCGTTGAGACGCATCACACAGGATGGGTTGACCTACTATCAATTTTCGATGTGGGAGAACATCTCTCATGGGATTTTCACACGCTTAGGCGGGGTTAGCAGCGCTCCCTGGGCGTCGCTGAACATGGGGGGCACAGTTGGCGATGATACAAAGGCTGTACGCCAAAACCATGAGCTGATGTACTCAGCTTTGAAAGTAAACACCAGTCGCTGCTGTACTGTGTGGCAGATACACGGTGCGGATACCGTGATTGCTGACGGTCCTGTGCGTGGACGGCGCTGGCTGGCACTGGCAGATGGGATGGTTACAGATCGCGCGGATACGCCGCTGGTCATGCGTTATGCTGACTGTACGCCTCTTTTCTTCTTTGATCCAGTACAAGGTGTAATCGGCGTAGCTCATGCGGGGTGGCGCGGCACAGTCTCCGGCGCAGGGGTGAGCGTTTTGCGTACTATGACGCAAGCCTATGGTTCCAAACCTGCTGATATTCAGGTCGGTATTGGACCGAGTATTGGACCAGAACGCTATCAGGTGGGCGAAGAAGTGGTCAATGCGGCACATGACTATTTCGGCACGACAGAAGGCATTATCCAGCGTGACCCACAGGATGGTACTGCATATTTCGATTTATGGAATGCAAATCGTATCGATTTGGAACGTAATGGTGTTCAACAGATAGAAATTGCAGGAATTTGCACTGCGCGGCATACGGATGAGTTTTATTCACATCGCGCGGAAAAAGGGCGTACAGGGCGTTTCGGCGCAGTGATTTCGCTATGACGATTGCCGATCATCTTCAACAGGTACAGGAACGTATCGCTGACGCCTGCGCGCGTGCCCGACGCAATGCCTCTGAAATCACACTCGTCGCGGTGAGCAAAACCCACCCCCCTGAAGTGATTTTGGAAGCGGTGAAGGCAGGTTTGCAACATTTTGGCGAGAATCGCGTAGAAGAAGCTAGCATCAAAATCCCGCAGGTCATGTCTCAAACGGACACAACCCTGCGTTGGCATATGATCGGACATATCCAAAGCCGAAAGGCAAAGCTGATACCGCCGCTGTTTGATGTCGTACATTCTGTAGATGATGTCAAGCTCGCGGAAAGGCTTTCAGCATCGGCAGTGGAAACAGGTAAAACACTTGATGTGCTGCTCCAGTTCAATGTCAGCGGTGAAGAAACAAAAAGCGGATTTCATGCCGTGAATTGGGAGAAAGACGCAGCGATACGAGAACAAGTATGGCGTAATTGCCAACAGATTTTACAACTGCCGGGTTTGAAGGTGCGCGGGTTAATGACGATGGCACCGATTGTCGAAGATATGGAGCAGGCGCGTCACGTGTCTGCCAGCCTCGCCGCCCTGCGTTCTGCGCTGAGTGAATCGTTGAAGATCGCGCTGCCCGATTTGAGCATGGGAATGACGGACGATTATCCAGTCGCCATTGAAGAAGGTGCAACATTGATTCGCGTTGGACGCGCCATTTTTGGCGAACGACTTTAAGGAGCATACAAAGTAATGAGTGCAATAATTAGCCTAATCACGATCCTGTTGTGGCTATTTGAGTTGATTTTGCTGGCGCGCGTCCTCTTAACCTGGTTTCCCAATGTTGACCGCAGCAGCCCGATTGTCCAGTTTATCTTCGATATGACAGAACCGATTCTGCGTCCAATTCGTGAGATTCTGCCACAAACCGGAATGTTCGATTTCAGTCCATTGGTCGTCTTTGTGATTATTCAGCTTCTCATGACGGTACTGCGTATGTTTTAGCACGCAAACCGCTTGTCTCAAACTCAGGCGCATGATACGCTATAGCTATAATCAATGCAGAACTTGCCTCCAAGCATGTGAAGGGGTTTTATATATGGCGCGTAAATTTGAGATTACTGATGCAAAGGGCGGCGCGGCGTTTACAGTCCGTGTAGTCACACGTTCAGCGCATACTGAACTCGCAGGCATTCAGGAAGATGGAGCGCTTAAGATTCGGCTGATTGCATCACCGGCGGGCGATCCTGCCGCCAATAAAGAATTGGTCGATTTCTTAGCTGGACATTTGGGTGTCGCTGCCAACAAAATTGAAATTGTAGCAGGTGCGAACGGACGCGATAAGCTCATCAGCGTCGAGGGCGTTTCAACTGCCGACGTGGAAGCTAAACTCAACACCGAAGGTTAGGATGAGGCTTGCCAACCTGAGGTGGGCGACAGCGGCAGCAGTGATTCTGTCCTTAGCTGCTTGTTCGTCAAGTGCAGCGCCGACTAATGCGCCCACTCAGGTTTTGATTCCAGCGCCCCCAACACTCACAGCCACATCTATCGTACCGTCCGAAACTCCTCTGCCGATTCTCGCGCCTGGCGACGTCATTAACCCCGTCATCACGCCTATTGCTGAGAATTTGCAACCCCTTGTGCAGCAAGTCATTGACGACTTAGCATCGGTTTTGGAAATTGAAGCGGAGACCATACAGATTGTACGTTTCGAGTCAGCCTTCTGGATGACAGCGAATCTTGGGTGTGATCTGGAAAATGCTCCTTCAAGTGAGCGTGGTTCGGGATACCAGATCATTTTGTTGGCGAACAACAGCTTTTATGAATATCACACGGACGGCGAAACGCAATTTTTGCGGTGTGATGAGGTAAATCCAACGGCAGCCGCGACCTTAGCGCTGGGAATTTTACTGGAGCTTGACCCTGTAGCCGCCGAATTAGTGAGGTTGGCGCAACAGCGCGTCGCCCGACAACTGGACTTGCCTCTTCGTCGTATTCGTATCGTCGATGTACGCGCCATGCGCTGGACAGACAACAGCTTAGGCTGTCCTCAGCCCGATCAAACTTACGCGCAAGTCGAAGTCGACGGCTATCGTATCGTCGTCTCCGCTGGAGAACAAGAGTATATCTTCCACGCCGATTTTGATCGTCTACTGCCATGCGATGCAGAAAACGAACAGCTTCCCGATAATTAGCGGCTATGTCGGCGCGGGAAGTGCTTCGCCAATGTACATTTGCAAATCCCCTAACGCTCGATGGGCAGCCGCGCGCACAGTCTCCTGGCGATCAACCAATGCAGCATAAAGTGGATTGATCGT